>NZ_JALKFU020000536.1 GCF_023242965.2 Frankia sp. AgKG'84/4 | reverse complement strand
GGTGGTAGGCGGAGGAGCCCCGATAGAAGGAGTGCGTGACGTCCTCGCGCACCCGGGTGCGGTGCCGGATGTTCGGCGCGGGGCGCGAGCAGGGCCGCGCCGAGCTGGGTCGCGGCGACGCAGGCGACGGTCGCCGGCCACCCGGCTCTCGTCCAGGCCAGACCGATCAGCGTGCCGCCGATGCTCGAGCCGAGGTAGTAGCCGAGCAGGTACAGCGCCGACGCCTCCGAGCGCCCGGTGCCCGCCCGGGCGCCGATCCAGCCGCTGGCCACCGAATGGGCCGCGAAGAAGCCGGCAGTGAAGATCACCAGGCCGGCGAGGACGCAGCCGAGGTTGTCCGGGACGGTCAGGGTGAGCCCGGCCAGCGCGGTCGCCACCGCGCCCAGCAGGACGCTTCGGCGCCCCAGTCGGACGGCCAGCCGGCCGGCGGCGGTCGAGCTCACCGTGCCGGCCAGGTAGGCGGTGAAGACCAGGCCGATCATGCTGCTCGGCAGGGTGAACGGTGCGTCGGTGAGCCGGTAGGTCAGGTAGTTGTAGGTCGCGACGAACCCGCCCATCAGCAGCATCCCGACGCCGCACAGGCGCAGCACGTCGCCGTTGTGCAGATGCTGGCGGATCACGCGGCGGCCGCGGTCGCCGGCGGCGGCGCGGCGCTCGGGCTCGCCCTGCTCCTGCCCACGCTGGTGGGCGACCCGACCGCGGCCGTCGTCGGCGCGAACCCGACGCTGCCACCGCGGGTCCGGGAGCTGCTGCACGACCTGCAGAGCAGCCTGATCAGCCGGGTCCAGGCGATGTCGACCGAACTGGCGGTCGCTGTGCTGCTCGCGGGCGCGGCCGCGGTCGCCGCGGGACTGCTGGCCCGCTACCGGCCCCGGCTGCTCGCCCGGCGCCGGGTGGCGGCCCTCATGGCGGCCGCGGCGGTGCTGATCGGTGGCTCGTGGCTCGCGGCACCGGCCCGCTTCCGCGGAGTGGAGGCGACGAACTGCAACGGAAGCCGCGACCTGTGCGCGCTGCGCTACGACCAGGCAGCCTACGCGGCCAGCCACAACGCCATGTCGTCGAGCGCGACCGATTTCGTCGGCGCGACGCAGGACCCTGATCTCGTCGGTCAGCTCGACACGGGGGTCCGCGCGCTGCTCCTCGACGTGCATCACTGGACCACTCCGACGCAGGTGGAGACGTTCCTGGCCGGTCTGCGGCCGCAGGAACGGGAAGCGCTGGCGCCGCTGGCCCGCGGCGCTCAGTCGGCCCGCCCAGGACTGTGGCTGTGTCACAGCGTGTGCCAGTTCGGATCGGTGAACCTGGACGTGGCCCTGCGGTCCGTCGGCGACTGGCTGGAGCGCAACCCGTCCGAGGTGGTCACGCTCGTGCTGCAGGACTCAGTGCCCCCCGAGGAGGTCATCGCGGCGTTCCACCGGTCCGGGTTGACGCGGCATCTCGTGACCCCGCCCGCGGACCCGCACGGCCGGTGGCCGACGCTCGGCCATCTGGTCGCCACCGACCGGCGGCTGGTCGTCTTCGCGGAGAACGCGGACGTTGCGGGAACCTGGTACCGGCGGCTTTTCCGCTACGCGGACGACACCCCGTTCGATGTTCCGTCGGCGAACGAGTTCACCTGCCGGGTGCGCCGCGGGCCGTCGGAGGCGTCGATGCTGGTCGTCAACCACTGGGTCGAGGGCGACGATCCGAGCCGAACCTCCGCCGACGCGGTGAACCGGACACCGTCGCTGCTCGCCCATGTACGCAGCTGCGAACAGGCCGGCCGGCGACCGACGTTCATCGCCGCTGACTTCACGACCATCGGCGATCTCGTCCCGACCGTGGCAGCCCTGAACGCGGCCCGCGTCCACCCCGGTCACTGAGGCGGTTGACCTGGGTCGCGCCGGGTATCCGTATTGTGTGCATCCGCTCGGTGGAAAAAGCATCCGGGGCGGCGGGGGGCATATGGACTGCACATCGGGCCACGCCCGTCCTTTCTCCGGGGCCGCCGCCCGCGCAGCCGGTAGGTTCTCCGCGCTGGTCACCGCACCGGCCGCCCGCGCGGACCTGACGCGAAAACGGCGACCAGCGGTCTGGCGGGACGGTGAACGTGGTACCGCCCGGCAGGGACCGCCCGGCGGCCGGGCCGCCGGTTCGCTGCTGACCCTGCTGGTCGTGGCCCTTCTGCTGGCCGCGGCGATCGCCGTCCGGCCGCGCGGCGGGGACGGCGCCGCTGCGCCAGCCGTCCCGGCGCTCGTCGTCGGCGACTCGGTGGTCGCCATCGCGGCGCAGGCGGCGAGCACCGGCCCGGTCCGGCTGATCGGCTACCCGGGGCTCACCCCCGACATCTACGCCGGGGTGTCCGCACCGCTGCTCGCGGCCGACCTGGCGGTGGCCGGCAATCCCCGCACGGTGGTGCTGAACTGGAACGGCAACAACCCCCGGGAGCTGGTCGGCACCCGGCTCGTCGCCGAATACCAGGCCGAGCTCACCGCACAGATCCGCTGGTACCTGCGCCACGGGGTGCACAGGATCGTGCTGGCCGCGGCCATCCCGTCCGCGCTGAATGACGCCGCCAAACAGAAGGACTGGGCGTCACCGGACTCCGCCCGCGGCGGTGCGATGCTCGGCAACGCCCATCTCAACGAGATGTACCGCAGGCTCGCCGGCGATTTCGGCGACGCGGTGCGCTACTCGGACCGGGCGGCCGTGGCGATTCATCCCGACATGGTGTTCAACACCCAGCTGAACGGCCGGCTCTGCGTCGCCGACTACATACATCCCACGCCGTACTGCGCGGCCCGCTACGCCCACGCCCTGGCCGCGCTGGCCGCCGACGGCTCCTGACCGCGCGGCGCCCACGGCCGCTCAGGTGCGGCGGGGCTCGCTCAGCGACACGTAGGCGTCGGGCCGGCGGGTGGTCAGGAACGGGAACAGCGTGAGCCAGTCCCGGCGCTGGTCGAGCTCGAGGTCCGCGACCAGCACCGCCGGCACGTCGCGCGGCGCGCGGACCAGCACGCGGCCGTACGGGTCGCTGATGAACGAGCTGCCGTAGAACGTCAGCGCACCCTCGCAGCCGATCCGGTTCACCGCGACCATGAACGTGCCGTTCGCGATCCCACTTCCGACGATCACCTGCCGCCACATCGGCTCGGTGTCGAAACCCGGATGGTCAGGCTCGGAGCCGATCGCGGTCGGGTAGACGAGAACCTCCGCGCCGGCCAGGCCGTAGACCCGGGCGAGCTCCGGGAACCACTGGTCCCAGCAGGTGGGGAAGCCGAACCGGCCCTGGTCCAGCTCGACGACGGGGAAGCTGTCCGGACCGGCCGGACCGGGGCGGAAGTACCGGTCCTCGTGGTAGCCGGCGGTGACCGGAATGTGCAGCTTGCGGGTCCGGGCGAGGAGCGTGCCGTCGGGGCCGACGACGATGGCGGTGTTGTACCCGAGGCCGTCGTCGCCGTCGGCCCGCTCGTACAGCGACATGTGCACGACCAGACCCAGCTCGGCCGCGAGGCTGGCGGCGAACCGGCGGGTCGGGCCGTCCTCAACGCTCTCCGCCAGCTTGACCGGCCGGCCTTCGGGCACCGCGGCGCCGCCTGGCGGTAGGGACGGTGGCTGGTCGGCGAAATAACGCGACAGGGTCAGTTCCTGGAAGCAGACGAGGCGCGCACCCAGCTCGGCGGCGGTGGCCGCGCCGGCCCGCAGCGCCGCGGCGTGCTCGGCCGGGTCCGGGTGCCAGCGATGCTGC
>NZ_JALKFU020000535.1 GCF_023242965.2 Frankia sp. AgKG'84/4 | reverse complement strand
ACGCGGCTTGACCCCGAACGGGTGCGGTGCGGCCGACGGCGGTGCGGCCGGGCCACACCGACCGGCCGCGGCGGAGGATCTGCAACGATCACGGCAGGTCGACGGCCGCGTGAGCGCGGACGCCTCGCACGGGACGGAGACCGCCGAAACAGTGAACACGTCGCTCGGATTCGCGGGCGCGGCCGGCTAGGCCGCGCCCGGCGATCTTGCCGGTGGGCGCGTCGTCTCTGTTGCGGGCCGGGGCCTGCTCAGCCGGTCGGGTTCTGTGGAGGGACCGGCGTCCGGATGCCCCTCGCCAGGTCGGCCGTCACACGACCTGGAGGCGGGCCGTCGCGGCATGCGACGACCCCCCCGCTGTCCCCGGCCCTCCTCGTCCAGGAGGGTCGGGAGCAGCCAGGCTGAATCAAGCGCGCACACAGGGCCCGCCGACGGTGCTCCGCCCGCCGGCCCCCGGAATGCGGGCTGATGGACGGAGCAGCGAGCCTTGCGGGCTCAGGCGCCAAGCAGCGCGAGCCGCGCGGGTCTATCGGGCCCGGCGGGACAGGCGTTCTCGGTCGAGCAGCACCACGGCGCGGGAGTCCAGGCGCAGCCAGCCGCGGGTGGCGAAGTCGGCGAGCGCCTTGTTCACCGTCTCCCGGGAGGCGCCGACGAGCTGGGCCAGCTCCTCCTGGGTCAGGCCGTGCTCGACCCGGACACCGGCGGCCTCGTTGCCGGGCTGCGCCGGCTCACCGAAGCGTTCCGCGAGGTCGAGCAGCGCCTTGGCCACCCGGCCGGGAACGTCGGTGAACACCATGTCCGCGACGTTGTCGTTGGTGCGACGCAGCCGGCGGGCCAGCACCCGCAGCAGCATCGCGCCCGCTTCAGGGCGGGAACGCAGCCATGGACGCAGTGCGGTGTGTTCGAGTGACAACAGTGAGGCGTCGGTGACGGCAGTGGCTGTGGCCGTGCGTGGGCCAGGGTCGAACAAGGAAAGCTCGCCAAACAGGTCACCGGGACCCATGACGGACAGCAGGTTCTCCCGTCCGTCGGCAGACTGACGCCCTATCTTCACCTTGCCGGACAGGACCACGAAGACCCGATCGCCGACGTCTCCCTCTCGGAACAGTACGTCACCACGAGTGACGTCCTGCCGATCGAGGTGGTCGGAGAGGGCCAGCCGGTCCTGCTCGGACAGCCCCACGAACAGCGGTACGCGGGCAAGCAGATCCTCCACGGTCCTGAGCATGCCAGGAGTGAGGGTGCAGGGCACGAGCAGGGACCCCCACACCTCAAATTACCCTGCCGGCATGCACTCACTGCAATCGACCGTACACATAATGCGAGATTTGCCGGTTGATCAGGCACTCTTGGATGACACATCCGGGTGTTTCCTGCCCGGTTCGGGACACCCGACCCGGGCAGACAGGTGCGCCGCCGCCCGGACGGGCCGACCTGCATCGGGCCGAACGTCCCGGTCGACACCGGGTCGATCGACCCCACCTCCGCCAAGCCCTCCGACGGGCGGGCCACCGGGCCATCCACCACGCGGGCGGCGGGGCGCGGACAACCGCGGATCACCCGAACCGCCGAAACGGGGTCCGCCAACAGGGTCCGCGCCGACCGCCGGGCGCCCCGACGGCACCGATGGCACACCTGGCGGCCAGATCACTCGAAGCCCATTCGAGCCTGGCACGAATGACCCAATATGTCCAGATCCATATGATATGGCGAGGTCGCCCGGCCTCCGGGCGCCTCCCGGTCCGACCACCCGACGACTCAGACCACCCGACGACTCAGACCACCCGACGACTCAGACCACCCGACGACTCAGACCACCCGACGACTCAGACCGCCCGGTGCTTGCCGGGTGGCGGTCGGCGCAGCCGGCGCCGGTATCGCTCCAGTGCCGCCGGCAGACCCTGGTTGGCCAGAGTGTCGACCTCGTCCGGCTGGGCGTTGTCCAGGAAGCCCTCTAGCCCCTTGCCCGTGTCGGCGGCGTTCAACGGACGTTCCACCCGTTCCATCGCCAGCAGAAGACCGAGAAGCAGGAGAGGAAAGCAGACCGCTGCAATGGCAAACATGACCCCCCCATGGTCGCTGACGATCGGCCGCGAGCCGCACCGGGGGTGGGTGTGTCGCGTTTCCGGTGGGCGGGAACGCACCTACGGCGGCCGCGGGCGGGCGTCGGCGGCCATGTCGGACCCGACCGATCGAGACGCCGGATACGCTGCCAGACATGCCCGCCGCCATCGACACCGCGACCGAGACGCCGCTCGCGCGGACCCGGCGGGCCCGGCGAATCGTGCGGCTGCTGGGCGAGATCCACCCTGACGCCCGCATCGCGTTGCACTTCGACAACGCCCTCGAGCTGCTGGTCGCCACGGTGCTCTCCGCCCAGTGCACCGACAAGAAGGTCAACGAGGTCACTCCCGGAGTCTTCGCGCGCTACCGGACGGCCGCCGACTACGCGCGCGCCGACCGGGTGCGGCTGGAGGAGATCCTGCGCCCAACCGGGTTCTTCCGGGCGAAGGCGAACTCGCTGATCGGCATCGGCGCGGCGCTCACCGAACGCTTCGGCGGCGAGGTGCCCCGCACTCTCGCCGAGCTGGTCACCCTGCCGGGTGTCGGCCGCAAGACCGCCAACGTCGTGCTCGGGCACGCGTTCGACACCCCCGGGATCACCGTCGACACCCATGTCGGCCGGCTGTCCCGCCGCTTCGGGCTGACCGGGCAGGACGACCCGGTCCGAGTCGAGGCGGATCTGGCCGCGCTGCTCGAGCGCCGGGACTGGACCATCGCGTCCGATCGGATGATCTTTCACGGCCGGCGCTACTGCCACGCGCGCCGGCCGGCCTGCGGCGTCTGCGCGCTGGCGCGACTGTGCCCCTCGTTCGGGCTGGGGCCCACGGAGGCGGAGCCGGCCGCCAGGCTGGTGCGGGGAACACAGGGCGACGTCGAAGCGCTGAAGTGACGAACATGTCCACACCAGCGTCGCCGTCCGAGCATCCGCCTCCCGCGGCGCCCCCTGACGCCCGGGCCGCGCCGCCCTGGCTGCGCGCGGTCGCCGCTCGGGCGGGTGCGGAACTCACCCGCACCCGGCCCGCTCCCGGGCCGGAGGCCGACGGAGCGCGCCCCGCCGCCGTGCTGGTCCTGTTCGGCGACGGGCCGGGCGGTCCCGACGTCCTGCTGCTCGAACGGTCCGCTGCGCTGCGCAGCCACGCCAGCCAGCCGGCGTTCCCCGGGGGCCGGGTGGACAGCTCGGACGCCAGCCACGTCGACACCGCGCTACGGGAGGCCACCGAGGAGGTCGGCCTCGACCCGGCGGGCGTCGAGGTGCTCGCCACCACCCCGCCGTTCTACCTGCGGGCGAGCCATCACCTCGTCACCGCGGTCCTCGCCTGGTGGCATACCCCGCGAGCGGTGGGTCCCGTCGACCAGGCGGAGACGTCCTCCGTCGCGCGGGTGCCGCTGGCCGAGCTCGCCGATCCGGCGAACCGGATCGTCGTGCGCTACTCGGCCGACCTGCTCACGCCGGCGTTCCGCGTGCACGGCATGGTCGTGTGGGGCTTCACCGCCGGCATCCTCGACGTGCTGCTGCGCCTCGGCGGCTGGGAGCAGCCGTGGACTCCGGCCCCGATCGTCAACTACCCGTTCCAACGCGAGTCGACCTCCGGGCCAGCGCCGGTGCCCGCGCCCGGCGAGGTGGCAGCGCGGCTGGCCGGCCCCAGCGGCGATCTCCAGGCGTTCG
>NZ_JALKFU020000534.1 GCF_023242965.2 Frankia sp. AgKG'84/4 | reverse complement strand
TCCCTGGCCAACGCGCTGGCCACCGGTTGGCCGGCGGCGACCGGGCCGGTGCGCCGGGCCGACGTCGGCACGGTCCTCGCCCATCGGCGGGCGCTGGCCGACGCCGACCCAGGCCTGGCCGAGGTCTACCGGGCGTTGGCGATCTTCACGACCGACGAGCTGGCACGCGCGGACCTGCTCGGCGAGGCGCCGGCCGCGCGGCTGCGCGCCGCCCTTGCCCCGGAAACGGGCCCCCACCTGGGCCGTTGACGCCGCGGTGAGGCGGCGCGACCGGCCCGGAGGTATCACCCACACCCGTTGCGGGAACGTTGCTCCGGCATCCCCGCGTTGACACGGGTGCACCGGCACAACAGGACGGACACCCGATCGCCATGCCACACCGTCACCTCAATGGTCTGAAGACCGCACTGCTGCTCGGCGTGTTGTCTGCCGCCATCCTCCTGGTCGGCTCGCTTTTCGGTCGCGGCGGTCTGCTCGTCGCGCTGGTGATCGCGCTGGCGATGAACGGCTTCTCGTTCTTTTTCTCGGACCGCATCGCGCTTCGGGCGATGCGGGCGTATCCGGTGACGCAGGTCGAGCAGCCCCGGCTGTACGCCATCGTCGCCGATCTCGCCCGAAGCGCCCGAATGCCGATGCCACGGCTCTACCTGAGCCCGACCGGTTCGCCCAACGCGTTCGCCACCGGCCGCAACCCGCGCAATGCCGCGGTCTGCTGCACCGAGGGCATCATGGACCTGATGGACGACCGTGAGCTGCGCGGAGTCCTCGGCCACGAACTCAGCCACGTCTACAATCGTGACATTCTTATTGCCTCGGTGGCGGGTGCCCTGGCCAGCGTCATCGTGTATCTGGCGAACATGGCCCAGTTCCTGGCCATCTTCGGCGGTGGGCGGGACGACGAGGGCGGCCCGGGGATCTTCGAGCTGCTCCTGCTGATGATCCTCGGCCCGGTCGCGGCCTCCATCATCCAGCTCGCCATCAGCCGGGCGCGGGAGTACCAGGCGGACGAGTCGGGTGCGACCCTCACCGGCGATCCGCTCGGGCTGGCCAGCGCGCTGCGCAAACTCGAGTCCGGGACGGCGGCCCGGCCGCTGGCGCAGACCTCGAGGATGGGTCCCGTCGCGGCGCTGATGATTGCCAACCCGTTCCGGGGCGGCGGCGTCGGCAAGCTGTTCTCGACCCATCCCCCCATGAGCGAGCGAATCGCGCGTCTGGAGCAGATGGCCCGCATGAATCCGTATCGATGAGTGCGTGGGTTGGTCGTGCTGTTGCCTGTTGTGGTGTCTCGTGATTAATGTGGAGCCTTCGGAGGTAGCATTTTGATGTCGGCCGTGCGCGTGGGACGCCGGTCTGGAGAAGAGGCGCCGGCCTGGCAGGCATCGTCCCGCGGCCATGACCGCGGCGGAGCGAACCCCCCAGGTTCCGCCGCATGCACCCCGCCCGAAACCCCCCATCGGGCGGGGTGCGCCGTTTTCGACGTCAGCGGTAGTTGACGAACTGAAGCGGGACCTCGAAGTCCTCCGCCTTCAGCATCGCGATGACCCGCTGCAGGTCATCCCGCTTCTTGCCGGTGACCCGGAGCTGGTCCCCCTGTATCTGGGCCTGCACGCCCTTTGGCCCGTCCGCCCGGATCTTCTTGGCGATAGCCTTCGCCTTCTCGTCCGCGATGCCCTGCTGCACGGTGACCGGCAGCCGGAACTCCTTGCCCGACTGCTTGGGCTCCTCGAACGACAGGGCCTTGAGGGAAATCCCGCGCTTGACGAACTTTTCCTGCAGGACGTCGAGCACCGCCTTGACCCGCTCGTCCGTGTTCGCTACGAGCAGAATCGACTCTCCGGTGAGCTTTGCGGAGGCGCCGGTGTCCCGGAAGTCGAAGCGGTTCCCGATCTCCTTGGCCGTCTGGTTGACGGCGTTGTCGATCTCCTGTTCGTCGACTTTGCTGACGATGTCAAAGGACGGGTCTGCCACGGGTGCGGACCTCCTGTTCGGTGTCGATGGCGGGACAAGTGTGGCGAGCCGGCCACTCACCGTGGCTGTTCTGGTCGCATCGGTGACCGCGGACCGACGTCTCACTGTCGCGACCGGACGGCAGCGGCGGGGGCGGGCGATACCGCCTTCCCGATGGTCCTCCAGGACCGGTATGCTCGTCGACGACGGCAGGTTGCCCGAGTGGCCAAAGGGAGCGGTCTGTAAAACCGCCGGCTCAGCCTACGATGGTTCGAACCCATCACCTGCCACCGCCCCGGTCCCAGCCCGGATCAATGCTGGGCGACTCAGGCCTCGGAGCGCACTCCGAGGCCTGAGTCACGTTCGTGGGCGGTGCAGGGATTTCAGGGCCGACCTCAACCCTCACCGGTCGGATCCGCGCCAAGGTGCGCCTGCGCCAAGCCCCCGCTGTGCACTCGTCGCAGCCGCTACCGTTCGGCGGCGGCTTCCAGGTCCGCGCGGGTCAGCAGCGGGCGCAGTCTCAGGCCGAGTTCGGCGAGGCGTTCGCGGCCGCCCTCCTCGCGGTCGATGACGCACAGCACGTCCTCGACGGTGGCGCCCTCGGCGCGCAGGACGTGGGTCGCGTCCAGCACCGCGCCGCCCGAGGTCACGACGTCCTCGACCAGGACGATCCGACGACCGGCGATGTCGCCGCCCTCCGCGATCCGCCGGGTGCCGTACTCCTTGGCCTTTTTGCGCACGAACCGGGTGGGCAGGCCGGTGCGCGCGGAGAGCAGGGTCGCCAGTGGCACGCCGCCGAGCTCGAGACCGGCGAGAACCTCGGTGCCGGCCGGGACGAGGTCGGTCAGGCCGGCCACGATCGTGGCGAGCAGTGCCGGATCCGCCTCGAAGAGGTACTTGTCGAAGTACTCCGTGCTAGTCCGGCCCGACCGGAGAAGGAAGGTGCCGGTCAGGTGGGAGGCTGCCCGCACGTCGGCGGCCAGCGTCGCGATGTCGCTCACGTGAGTGGACTCTAGAACAGCCGCGCGGCACCGCGGGGCGGACCGGCGGGGACCGGAGCGGCGCCCGCCGGCTGGTGGGGCGGAGCTAACGTCCAGGTATGCCGCCTGACGCCGATCGTCGACCGCCGGCCGCAATGGCGCGGGCCGCGTGGCCCACGGCCGACCTGTTCGTCTACGGCACGCTGATGTTTCCCGCGGTGGTGTCAACGCTGATCGGCCGCGTCCCGGCGATGGAGCCGGCGCACGCGCGGGGCTGGCGTCCCGCCCCCCTGCGCGACCGGGTGTACCCGGGCCTGGTCCGCGGCGAGGGAGGCGATCCGGCGGCGGCCGGGCGGGTGCTCCGCGGGTTGACGGCGCAGGAGAGGACGGTCTTCGACGCCTTCGAGGGGGCGGCGTACGAAGCGGGCCCGCTCGCCCTCGGGGACGGGCGGGCGGCGGTGGCCTATCTGTGGCTGGATCCCGCCGAGGTGCTCGCCGGGACCTGGGACGTCGGGCGGTTCGCCGAGCGTGACCTCGACTCGTACGTCCGCCGGTGCGCGGCGTGGCGGGCCCGGCTCGCCTATCCGGCGTCCTGATCCGGTGTCGTGAGCCGAGACCCGCCACGGGTCGTCGCACTTCATCGGTCGCGCATCGTCAGCTGTTCCGGGCCGCCCCTCGACGTGACGGGCGGCGGCCCGGATCCCCGGTGGAGACGTCAGCCGGCAGCGGGGGGCCTGTCATCGCGGCCGTACCCGCCCGCGCCGGCGGCGCCGCCGCGTTCCGGCGGCTGTTCGCCGTAGCCC
>NZ_JALKFU020000533.1 GCF_023242965.2 Frankia sp. AgKG'84/4 | reverse complement strand
GGCCCGGCGTCCGCCGGTGTCGAGGTCAGGCCGGCATCCCGTGCACCCCCGGGCCGCTGTCCAGGGCCGGGGCCTCGTCCGCGGGTCCGGGGCCGCGGACGGGCGCGGTGTCGAGAATCAGCCGGGGGCGGATCCGGCGATCGAGGAAGTCCAGGATGCGCCCGTCGAACGACGCGTTGTCGTCGCCGGCCACCATGTGGTGCGCCCCGGCCACGTCGCAGTAGTCGGCGTGCGGGACGAGGGCGAGGAACCGCCGGGCGTCCTCCTCGCTGACGACGTCCGACCGGCTGCCGCGGACCAGCATCGTCGGGATCCGCAGGCTCGCCGCCGCGGCGGCGGTGAGGTCGGTCGGCATGCTGGTCACCCGCTCGGGGTCCGGCTCGTCGGGCGGGAACAGGAAGACGGGATCCCAGTGCCAGAACCAGCGGCCGTCCACGAGGCGCAGGTTGCGGTGCAGCCCGCTGGTGTCGCGCGGGCGCTGCCGGTGCGGCAGGTAGGCGGCGACCGCGTCGGCGGCCTCCGCCGGGGAGGCGAAGCCCTCCGGCGCCGAGCGCATGAAGCCGGCGATCCGCGCGGTGCCCTCGTTCTGCAGGAACGGGGACACGTCGACGAGGACGAGCCCGCGGGCCAGGTCCGGTTCACGGCCGAGGGCGATGAGCGCGGCGAGCCCGCCGAGGGAGGCCCCGACGAACACCGGCGGCTGGCTCAGGGCGGCGCGCAGGGCGAGGAGGTCCGCGCCGAAACGCTCGAAGGTGTAGTCGCCGTCGGGTGCCCAGCCGGAGTCGCCGTGGCCGCGCAGGTCGACCGCCAGGGCGTACCAGCCGTGGTCGCCGAGCCGGCGGGCCGTGCGGCGCCACGAGTGGCGCGTCTGCCCGCCGCCGGGTAGCAGCACCACGGGGGGATCGGCCGGATCCCCGTAGGCGTCCGCGGCGAGTTCCAGGCCGTCGCCCGGCAGGAGCAGTGAGGGCGTCAGAGCCGGCCGATCCTGCTGTTCACTCTCGTGTTCGGTAACCACGAAGGCCAGTATCAGCACACTGAATATCGAGGTGCACGTCGTGCGGGCCCGGAATCAGTCCCTGACTCCGGGCCGGCCTCGCGGCTGTGCGTTCAGGCGCTCTAGGCGTTCGTGGACTCGGCGGGCTTGCGCTCCGGGCGCCACGCGGTGGCCAGCAGCAGGGCGGAGCCGCCGACGCCGAGCACGAGCGCGATGATGGCGCCGACCCAGCCGTCGAGCTCGATGCCGATCGCGTGATCCAGCGAGGCCCTGCCCGGGCCGAGGATGGCGATGGCCGCGCAGACGACCGAGATCATCAGCACGTATTCGTAGCCCTGGCCGGGCTTGAAGATGAAGAACCCGTTGGTGCGGTGCGCCGTGATGCCGGCGACGACCATCGTGCCGATGATCGCGCCCGCGGCGAACGGGGTGAGGAAGCCGACGACCAGCCCGGCTCCGGCGGCGAGCTCGACCAGCCCGGACATCCAGGCGTGCACGAGCGGCGGCCGCAGGCCCATGCTGCCGAACCAGCCCGCCGTCCCCTTGATCCCACCAGGCCCGAACACGTGGTTGTAGCCGTGCGCGATCAGTGTGAGTCCCACAATGACCCGGAGCACCAGGGCCGCGGTGTCAGGCGATGTCACGTGTCCTCCTCGAACCGGGCTACTTCGCGGGGCGACGGCGGCCGGCGCGCCGGTGTCGCAGCGCCGACAGTAGCGGGTTGTCAGAGTTGACACGCTAATTGCAATTAGTTTGATCTTTTGTTGATCTTCGAATGTGCCCGAAGACCCTGGCGGACCGAGGTTGATCGAGTCCGGGGATGTCCGCCGTCGGGCTCACCGCGGCCGGGCGGCCCGCCGTCGGCGGGCCGGGCGGCCTCGCGTCCGTGGAGCGGGGACGAGGCGGTGACGCCGACCGTGCCGACCGCGAGAACGGCAAGCCCGACGACTGGGTCGCCGACCGTGGGCAGGCCCGCAGGCGGTGGGCTCGCCTAGCGCTGGGCGTCCTGGTCGACGATCCGCGTCAGCATGGACAGCAGGGTGCCCTGTTCCTCCTTGGACAGCGGCGCCAGCAGTTTGTCGTTCATCTGTTCGATGCGGTCCGCCACCTGGCCGTGGGTGGACTCGCCGCGCTTGGTCAGCCGCAGAACGTTGCGCCTGCCGTCGCGCGGATCCCGCACGCGGCGGATGAGACCCCGTTGGACGAGTCTCGCGACCACGTCGGCGACGGTGGACCGGTCGAGCGACGCCCGTTCACCGAGCGTGCGCTGATCGATGTCGGGATCCGCCAGGAGGCTGTTGAGAACGACGAACTGCGGAGGCGTCGTCTCGGTGGAGACCGTGGTCGTCCACAGCTGGTAGGTCACCTGCTGCAGCCGCCGGGCGAGCTGGCCCGGATGGCTGGACATGTCCACGACACCGCTGGTGGCGGGCGGCTCGGCCGGCGGCGAAGGCAGGGCTGCCGGCTCGGTTGCGCGTTGCCCGGGTAGGCGCTCGCCGGAATGTTCCAGCGCGCTGGTGTCATCACCGACACCCCGGGGCAACTGGTCGGATCGTGTGCGCGCGTTCAGGGTTCGCTTCCAATCCGGTGTCGAAGTAGGCGGCCGACGAGTTCGCCGCAAAGGTCATCATCGCTCATGCCGACGCTCGTTGTCGCCAGGCTGTCAGAATCACGTGGTGGCTCGGCGTCTGTGCCGTTACTCGGCCGGCATGTAGTGAAATTATAACTAGGGATTACCGGACATCCAGGTACGTGCGTAGTACGCTCATCACCGCTTCGGGGTAGCCATTCGGGGATGTCACGCTCGTGACAGGGAGGCAGGTGGGACAACCTCCAGGTGGCGGGTGCATCACGGGCACTGTGTGGGTAGTGGCTCCCGTATGGAGGATGCGCCCAGAGGTCTGCGGGAGAGTCTGAAACGTGTCGCGGTGACCCTGAAGGAGGCGGACATCCCGTTCGCCCTCGGGGGAAGCTACGCATGTTGGGCCCGAGGCGGCCCCGAGCCTGTTCACGACGTGGATTTCATGCTGCGGGAGGAAGATGTCGCCCGCGCGGTCTCCGTGCTCGACGCCGCCGGGCTGCGCCCGGTGGATCCGCCGGAGGACTGGCTCACCAAGGTGTTCGACGGCGAGGTGCTCGTCGACCTGATCCATCATCCGGTCGGCCGCGCCGTCACCGGCGAGATGCTGGAACGCTCCAGCGAGATGTCGGTCGACTCGGTGCGGATGCCCGTCCTGGACGCGACGGACTGGTTCGAGATGACCCTGCTGGCCCTGGAGGAACGGTACTGCGATCTGGCCCGCGTACTGCCGATGATCCGGGCGATGCGGGAACAGGTCGACTGGGACCAGGTCCGCCGCGCCACGGCCGCCTCGCCCTTTGCCGAAGCCGCTCTGCTGGTCGCCACAAGGCTCAGCCTCATTCCTCCCGGAGACGCACTCTCGTCAACGCGACCCGGCGAGAATGGAGCGAATCGAGCGGCAGTGCGAATCGCGGAGCCGGGCGCCGGAGCCTCCCCTCATTCCCCTGTCCCGGCCAGTCCGCCGGGCACGGCCGAGCCGGCCGTCGTGGCCGGGAAGGCGTCCCCGGCCAGGGACACGGGTGCACCGGGGATCGACATCGGGTCCGGTGCGGAAACCTCCGCCTCAGACCACTCGCCGGCCGACCACCCGCCGATCGGGCAGCCGGTGGCCGGGTCCGCCCGGCCTCGGCCACCCGCCGGCGAGCGGCCCAGACCAGGGCCGCCGGTCCGCTC
>NZ_JALKFU020000532.1 GCF_023242965.2 Frankia sp. AgKG'84/4 | reverse complement strand
CCGCGCCGAGCACGGCGGGGTGCCTCGGCTGTTCTACTCACTGCCGTACCTCGCCTCGATCAACGCCATGGCCCGCCCCGGCGGAGGGTGCCGCCGGGCGCGGCCTGCCGAACCGGTACGACCACGCCAGCGCCGGACGGCTGGTACCCGGGCCGAGGCCGGTGTCGGTGGACACGGCGGGCCGAACGCGGCCCGACCGGGTGCCGATGCCCGCTGGACCGGACCTGCTGCTGCTGTCCACCGCCGGCGACGAGCCGGCGGACTGGCTGATGGCCGGCCGCGCGCTGGCGACGGTCCTGCTGGTGGCGACCCGCCTGGGCCTCGGCGTGATGCTCGTCAACCAGCCCATCGACGCCGAGGACACCCGCCGCGACCTGGGCCGCGCGACCGGAATCGCCGGCCATCCCCAGGCGCTGCTCGCCGTCGGGTACGCCCTCGAACGCCCCGCCCCGCAGACCTCCCGGCGCGCCGTCGACACCTACTTCACCAACCGCCGCGGCCCACTTCCAGCCGACGAGCGGCGCGGAACGACGGCGTAAAGTCAGCGCCATCAAGCGGACAACGTCTGCGGTGTCGCCACCGGGCCCGCCGGCCGAGAGGGGGAGCCCCCTCGACGTCCCCTCAAGTGCTCGCGGTGGCGGGGGCGGTGACGAGTTCGACGGCGCGCAGGCGGTCCTCGCGGGCGGGGGCGGCGGGAGCGAGCATCAGTTCGTCGGCGCCGGTCTGCTCGGCCAGGTCCCCAAGGTAGGCCCGGACCTCGTCGGGGGTGCCGACGGCGGTGTAGCGCATCATGTCGCGGATCTGGGCGCCGCCCGGCGTTTCGAGCAGGGCGTCGACCTCGGCGTCGCTCAGGGTCGCGCCGCGGGCGAGGAACATCCGCGCCCGGCCACGCAACGCCGCCCGGAACTGCTCCGCGGCCTCCTCCGGCGTCGGCGCGGCGGCGAGGCCGGCGGCGACGATCAGGTAGGGCCGCGGATGAGCCTCGGACGGACGGAACTCCGACCGGTAGGTCCGCACGGCCGCGTGCAGTGCGGCGGGGGCGAAGTGGGAGGCGAAGGCGTAGGGCAGGCCGAGGGCGGCGGCGAGCTGGGCGCCGAACAGCGACGAGCCGAGGATGTACAGCGGCACGTTCGACCCGTCGCCCGGCGTCGCCCGCACCCCGGCGATCCGGGTGCGGCCGCTGAGGTAGCCCTGCAGTTCGAGGACGTCGCGGGGGAACGCGTCGGCCGATTCGGGGCCGCGGCGCAGGGCCAGCATCGTGTTCTGGTCGGAGCCGGGTGCCCGGCCCAGGCCGAGGTCGATGCGGCCCGGGTGCAGCGCGGCGAGGGTGCCGAACTGTTCGGCGATGAGCAGCGGCGAGTGGTTCGGCGGCAAGGTACGGCGGACAGGCTCCATCCGGCGCTCAGGCCAGGCCCTGGGCGGTGACCCAGTCGGGCGCGACGGTCTCGCCGTCGACGGTGAGGGTGTAGGCGCCTTCCTCATCGAGCTGGGTGACGAGCAGGGCGAGCAGCGTCTGCAGCCGGGCGAGGCGCTCGCTGCCGGGCGCCGCCCCGGATTCCAGCGCGATCGCGAAGCCGCTGAGCCAGGGTGCGAAGACCTCGTCGTAACGGGCGTCGAAGTAGGCGAAGCCGGCGCACTGCTCGGCCTGGCCGTCGGGGCCGCGCATCAGCTCGCCGATCGCCCGCTGCTCCTCCCGCCAGAGCATGAACCGCGACGAGTGAAACGTGTCGATCCGGTCGTAGCTGTCGGTGCTGAACTCACGGCCCATGTCGGCGAGCAGCGCGGCGACGAGCCGGGTGTCGGCGGCGCTCTCGAAGCGCAGCAGCGCCAGCCGCGAGTAGAGGATCTCCAGGGTGCCGAAGTACCGGGCGACGCAGAACAGGGTGCCAAGGGTGGCGAGCCGACGGCGACGCGGCGTGGATTTCAGGTAGGCGAGGAAGGCGTTCTTACGGATGTTGTGGATGCGGGCGCCGAGCTCGAAGGCCGCGACGAGCAGCGGCTCGCGGTACCGGTCGAGTTCGGCCTTCGCGGCGGAGCGTTTCTCGCTCTCGCGGGTGGACCGTTCCAGCTCGTAGCGGACCCGTTCGAGCTCGACGCCCTGGCGGTGCGTCCACACCGAGGCGCCGACCGACACCACGACGCCGGCCAGCGACGAGATGAGGGCGGCGGCGATGCCCGCGTCCACGGCACCCCCCGTTCCACGCTCCGCCGGCCGATATTTGATCCACGTGCACGCGGACAGCAGGCTACCGCCGCGCCGATCACCGGGGATCAAGTTCGTCCATCCCGATGTATAGAAGCCCTTCGTGAGGGGATAAGCACCATCAGCGACGACAGCCGACGGCCCCGAACGAACGGACGACGCCACCCGGGTACGCGGTGGCACCCACGGGCCGCCCGGCCGGCGACGCGCCGCCCACCGGTGAGCACTCCCGGCCGGGCGGACCAACGGAGCAACCACAGCACCGAACTGCGGAGAGGACGCCACCATGACCACGACAGCGCGCGACGGCTCGGCCACCGGAACGAAGGACACCCAGTACGACCTTCTCTGGTACACCGAGAGCTGCCTGGACAACGCCCTGCGGTTGGACTCCTACATCGCCGACGCCGAGCGCGACGGCGACCGCGAGTTGACCGACCTGTTCCGCCGCGCGCAGTCCGACAGCCGCAAGGGCGCCGAGCAGGGCAAGCAGCTGCTGCGCAGCCGCCTCTGACCGTCCTGTCCGGGCGGGCCCGGCCCGCCCGGACAGCCGGGACGGCCCGGACAGCCCGGACCGCTAACCGTGATCGGCGACGAGGATGCGGCTGCCGCGCAGGGACTGGCGGTGTCGCGCCGGGGTCGCGAAGCGGCGAGCGAGGGTGAGCATGGTGTCGTCGCGGACGACGGTGAAGCCCTGCGCGCCCGCGGCGCGGCGCATCGCCCGCGGCGTCCACGCCGACCGGTTCGGTTCCCGGGCCATCGGGTTCTCGACGCCGCCGAGCCGGCCGAGGAGGCCCGCCGCGAGCCGGCCGAGAGCGAAACCGGCCGTCGGCGGGTGATAGTGCAGGACCAGCCGGCTGCCGGGCGCGGAGCGCCGCCCCACCACGCCCAGGGTGGCAAGCACCTGGCCGCGGGTGAGATAGGGGACGACGCCCTCCCAGATCCAGACGGTCGGGGCACGGCGGCGGTGCCCGGCGGCGGCGAGCGCGGCGTCGAGGTCGTCCCGGCTGAAGTCGACCGGGACGTACGTCGGCGCCGACAGCGGCGTGGACGAGGCAACCGTCAGCGGGCGCGGTGGCGCGGCCAGGGCCTCGGCGCGCTGCGCCTTGTCCCGTTGCGAGGCCGGATGGTCGACCTCGAACACCCGGCGCCCGGCCAGTTCGGGCATCCGCCAGACCCGGCCGTCCAGCCCGGCCCCGAGGATCACGACCTGGGCGTCCGGCCTCTCGTCAGCGGACCCGGCGCCGGGCGGGTCCGCGTTCGGGCTCGCGCCGGCGGGTCCGGTGCGCAGCGGGGCGCGGAGCAGCGTCTCGCGCACGGCGTCGTCGATCGTGATGGTTCGGGGGGCCATCACGTCGCCGCAGGAACGCACCATCTCGAAGGCCAGCCGCGGCCCGACGCCGGCCGGCATCGCGCCGGCCCGGACCTCCTCGACGACCGCTCGTTCCTCGGGACGTAGCAGCGCGAACGCCGTCGGGTCGTCGAACCGGCCGGGCGCGAGGCGTCCGTGCGCGACCGCCCGGCCCTGGCAGACAAGCACCGCCGTGCGGCTCGCCCCGCCGGCGCCGCCCATCGGCCGGTGCC
>NZ_JALKFU020000531.1 GCF_023242965.2 Frankia sp. AgKG'84/4 | reverse complement strand
GCGTCGGCGCGCCGTTGCCTCGCCGGGACCGGCGGCCGGGGTCGACTACCGCCTGGCGCGGCGCAGCAGGTAGATGTCCATGATCCAGCCCTTGCGGCGGCGCGCGTCGGCGCGGGTGCGGGCGATGGTCTCGCCGACGTCGGCGGCGCGGCCGTGGATGAGCATCTCGTCGTCGGTGCCGAGGTAGGCGCCCCAGTAGATGTCGAGGTCGGGCTCGTCGAGGTCGCGGAAGGCGGTGCCGGCGTCGAGCATGACGACGGCGTCGTCGACGCCGGGCGGGAAGCCCTCGGTGGCGAGGCGGCGCCCGGTGGTGATCGTGACGGGGCCGCCGACGCGGTTGAGGACGAGGCGGTGGCGGGCGGCCAGCGCCTGCACGCTGGTGATGCCGGGGATGACCTGGAGGTCGAACTCCACGTGGCCGCGGGCCGTGACCCGGTCGAGGATCCGCAGGGTGCTGTCGTAGAGGGACGGGTCGCCCCAGACGAGGAACGCGCCGCAGCCCTCGTCCGACAGTTCCTCGATGATCATCCGTTCATAGAGCTCGGCGCGGCGCGCGTGCCAGTCGTCGACGGCCGCGTCGTAGGCGGCGGTGTCCGCGGGCTTTCGGTCACGGCGCGGGTCGGCGGCCTCGACGAGACGGTAACCGCCCGCGCCGAGGTGCCGGTCGAGGATCTCCCGGCGCAGCGCGACGAGGTCGGCGGCGGCCTCGCCCTTGTCGAGGGTGAAGAACACCTCCGTGCGGCCGAGCGCGCGCACGGCCTGCAGGGTGAGCTGGTCGGGATCGCCGGCGCCGATCCCGACCACGAGGATCGTTCGCACCGCGCGGCTAGCCGGCGTCCGGCTTCGACAGCGCGGACGGCTCGGCCTCGGCCGGGGTGGCTTCGGCCGCGACCGGCGCCGAGGGGATGATCTTGCCGGGGTTGAGGTTGTGGCCGGGGTCCACGCCGTCGAACAGGGCGGTCATCAGGGTGACGCCGGCCGGGGAGATGTCCTCGGCGAGCCAGCCGGCGTGCTCCAGGCCGACGGCGTGGTGGTGCGACAGGGTGCCGTCGAGGTCGAGGAAGCCCTGCTGGATCGCGGACTTCACCGTGTCGTAGCCCTCGATCGCATCCAGGGTGATCGGCGCGGAATAGGCGAAGGTGAAGTACAGGCAGGCGCCGGAGTGGTAGGAGTGCGACAGGTGGCACATGATCCAGCCCTGCACGCCGAGCTCGGCGAACGCCTTGTTCGCCCGGGCGAGCACACCCCGGTACAGCGGCGCGAGCTGCGACCAGGACGTCGAGGTCTCCGACACGTCGGCGACGGCGCCCTGGCCGAGCAGGAAGTCACGGATGTAGGGGGTGTCGAACTTCTTCTGGTCGTAGAGCTGGCCGGGGCCGGTGCCGACGCAGATCCCGCCGTGGCGCCCGACGATCTCCCCGACGAGTTTGCGCTGGGTGCGCACATGGCCGGCGGTGCCCTCGAAGCCGATGAATGACAGGCACATCTTTTCCAGGTCGAACTTGCGCACGCGCCGCAGGTACTGCTTGAGGCCGGCGGAGAGCAGCTGGTTGGCCGGCGAGCCCTTCTTGCTGGTGGCCAGCGAGAACTGGGTCTCGTTCGCGTCGGAGACGCGGGTGACCGACACGGTCGCCTCGCTCTCGGCGATCTCCCGCATGGCGAGCAGGCCGTCGTCCCAGGTCGGGAAGAAGTAGCCGAGGATGACGCGCTCCTCGGGCACCCGGTGGACCCGCACGGTGGCCTCGGTGATGATGCCGAGCCGGCCCTCGCTGCCGAGGATCATCTCCCGCACGCTCGGCCCGGTCGACTGGCTGGGGACCGGCCGGGTGGCGAGCACCCCGGCGGGGGTGACGACCCGCACCGCCCGGGTGATGTCGGCGATGTCGCCGTACTTGTCCGACTGCATGCCGGACGAGCGGGTGGCGATCCAGCCGCCGAGGGTGGAGTGGCTGAAGCTGTCCGGGAAGTGGCCGAGCGTCCAGCCCTGCGCGCCGAGCTGCTCCTCCAGGTGCGGGCCGAGGGCGCCGGCCTGGACGCGGGCGAGGCGGGCGTCGGCGTCGATCTCCAGCACCCGGTCGAGCCGGCCCAGGTCGACGGAGATCACCGGCCTGGTCTCGCCGCGCGGCGCCTCGAGGCTGCCGGCGATGTTCGAGCCGCCGCCGAACGGGATGACGACGGCGTCCGCCGCGAGCGCCGCGGCGAGCACGGCACGCACCGCCTCCTCGTCGCCCGGGTAGACGACGACGTCGGGCAGCCGGCCGAAGTCCTGGTTACGCAGCCGGACCAGATCGCGCAGGCTCTTGCCGTAGGTGTGGACCACCCGGTCGAGGGCGTCGAGGGTGACGTGCTCGACGCCGACGGCGTCGACGAGCGCGGCGCGCAGGGCCTCGGGGAGCGTCGGCGGGTCGAGGGTCAGGTCGGCGAACGCCGGCGCCTGCGATGGCGGGCGGGTGATGTCGAGGCCGATGTGGTCACGCACGAACGGCGCGAGCTTGGGCTTGTCGCTGTGGGTGAACGAGACGTTCTCCCGGCCCCAGCCCCACCACTTCATGTGCTCGACCACGATGGCTCCTTGACGATGTGACACGGGGACGATGTGACACGGGGACGATGTGACACGGGGACGATGAGGCGCGGCGGACGGGCGGACCTAGGTGCCGGCGAGGCGGGCGACGACGGGGGCCAGGTCGGTCAGCGCGTCCAGGCCGAGGCCGACCGTGGAGATGCCGAACCGCTCACGGCGCTCGATGAGATCATCGCAGATCTCCTCGACGGACCCGCACAGCGCGTGCGGCGTGACCGATGCCTGTTCCGGGGTCAGCCCGAAGCCGGCGGCGAGCGCCTCGATGGTGGCGTGCCGGTCGTCGGTGACGATCGCCAGGTGGATGCGGACCTGCAGGGTCAGGTCGTCCCAGCGGGCGCCGGCGGCCTCGCGGATCCAGCCGACCTTCTCCTCGGTCGCGCTGAGCGTGGCGTTCGGGCCGAGGGAGGCGTCGATGACACCGCCGGCCATGTTCATGTTCAGCCCGATGATGTTGGCCTCGCGCGCGGCCAGGGACAGCAGGCGGCGTCCACCGCCGCCGATGACGATCGGCGGGTGCGGGCGCTGCACCGGCTTCGGCGTCCCGTTGAGGCCGTTGACCTGGTAGAACTCGCCGGCGTGGTGCAGCGGGGCGTCGGCGAACATGCCCTTGATGACGGCGAGGGACTCGGCGAGGCGGGCGATGCGTACCCCGGGTGGGTCGAGCGTCAGCCCGGCGCGCTGGTAGTCCGAGGTCATCCAGCCGGCGCCGAGGCCGAGCTCGAAGCGGCCGCCGGACAGCGCGTCGAGCGTCGCCGCTTCCTTCGCGAGCACGACGGGATGGCGGTAGTCGTTACTGAAGACCATGGCGCCGACGCGCAGGGTGGTCGTCGCGTCGGCGGCGGCCATCAGCGCGGCGATCGGGGCGACCTGCTCGTCGAGATGGTCGGAGACGGTGAGCGTCGCGTAGCCCAGGTCCTCGACCTGCCGGGCGAGCCGCGCCCACGACCGCGGGTCCACCTGCTCCGGCGAGGAACACTGGATGTTGAACCGGAACGGCCGCTTGTACGGCCCGCCGGAGATGTCGGTCACCGCGGTCACTCCCCACTCTCCGTCGTCGTCCCGCCCGAAGGCTTCGTCGCGCCACGCGAGCAATCCCACCTCAGAAGAGGAAAGGATGTCACGAGTCCCCAGCCGGAGGCGACGAACCCGCGCACCTCGCCGCGCGGGCGCCGGGAACGTCGCCGTCCCGGCGCGGGGCGGGGC
>NZ_JALKFU020000530.1 GCF_023242965.2 Frankia sp. AgKG'84/4 | reverse complement strand
GTGCCGCCGCACCTGCGCGACGCCCACTACCCGGGGGCGGCCAGGGCCGGCAGCGGGGCGGGCTACCAGTATCCGCACGACGCACCCGGCGGCGTGGTGCGCCAGCAGTACGCACCGCAGGGGCTCACCCGGGCCGACTACTACCTGCCGGGAACCAACGGTTTCGAGCGGCGGGCGTCCGAACGGCTCCGCGAGCTGCGGGAGACGGTGCGGGGCGGCCCGGGGGACCTCACGCAACGGGAGCCCTGAGCGCCGTCACCGTAAGCACTGTGGTGCCGGCGGTGACAGTCCCAGGTCGCGGGCTTGGACCCGGCCCGGTGGCGGGGGCTGCCCATGGCGGCGGCGGCATCCTCGGTAAGGTCACACCGGGCACGCCGTACGCAAGGCAACGGTCTGCGCGGCGTGCCGCGCCACGGCACAGCGGGCCGGATCGGGTGGGGTGGGGTGGGACCGACCCAATCGACGATGGAGGCAGGAGCACATATGTCCGGTGGAGCGGTCGCGGGTCTGATCGCGTCGGGCGCGTTCGCGGTGCTCGCCCTCTTCGGCTGTTTCGTCCTGCTCAAACTCGGCAAGATCTTCGACGAGGCGGCGGCGCGCGTGCGCCAGACCGGTATCGCCATCGACGAGGGAACCGCCCGGGTCCGGCAGGCCGGTACGACGGTCGACGAGGTCAACGTCGCGCTCGCGCATGTGAACAAGGAGCTCGACCGGGTCGACGCGATCACGGCGAACGTCCAGTCGATCACGACGAACGTGTCGTCGCTGGCGTCGCTGTTCTCGGCCACTCTCGGCGGGCCGGTCGTGCGGGTCGCTGCGTTCAGCTACGGCGTGCGCCAGGCGGTCGCCAAGCGCAGCCGCTCGGAGGTCGAGTCGCGGGTGAAGTCGCAGATCAAGACGGAGAAGGCGGCGCGGCGGGGGTCCGCGGACCCGGGCGACGCGCCGCTGGCCGCGGCGGGCGAACGCCGGGGAGGCCGGTAGATGTCCCGGATGTTCTACCTCGCCTTCGGGGCTGCGGCGGGGGTCGTCGTGGTGCGCCAGGCGGCAAGGGCCGCCGCGACGCTGACGCCCACGAGCCTCGCGGGGTCTTTCGTACAGTCGGTGCGGGAGTTCCTCGCGGATGTCCGTGAGGCGGCGGCCGAGCGGGAGGAGGAGATCCGTGGCGCACTCGGTCTCGACGACGACCCGGCCGAGGAGCCTCCCGCTGCCGTGGGCCCGGCCGGCGGCCCGCAGCGGGTCGCGGCGGTGGCCGGTGGCTACCCGGGTGAGCTCGACGATGGCGAACGGACGATGCGGCTGGTACCGGGTGCCCGGCGGGGCTGAGCGCCCCTCGGCACCGAGCGCGGCGGCAGCGGCCCGAGCAGCCGGGGCGGCGACGCCGCCCGCCCTCGGATGACGAACCCCCTCCCTCCAGTCTGGACGATGTGAACCGATGGACACCGCGCAGATCCGCACCCGCTTCCTCAACCATTTCGCCGGGCGTGGGCACACCGTCGTTCCCAGCGCGTCGCTGATCGCGCAGGATCCGACGCTGCTGCTGGTCAACGCCGGGATGGTGCCGTTCAAGCCGTACTTCCTCGGTGACCTGGCCGCGCCCTGGCCGCGGGCGACGAGCGTGCAGAAGGTCGTGCGGACCGTCGACATCGACAACGTCGGCCGCACGGCCAGGCACGCCTCGTTCTTCCAGATGTGCGGGAACTTCTCCTTCGGCGACTACTTCAAGGCCGAGGCGATCCCGTTCGCCTTCGAGCTGCTCGTCGACGGCTACGGGTTCAACCCGGACGACCTGTGGGCCACGGTCTACCTCGACGACGACGAGGCCGAGCGGATCTGGCAGAAGCTGCTGCCCGCGGAGCGCATCCAGCGCCGCGGCAAGGAGGACAACTACTGGTCGATGGGCGTGCCCGGCCCGTGCGGCCCGTGCAGCGAGATCTACTTCGACCGCGGGCCCGCGTTCGGGCGCGAGGGCGGCCCCGTCGCCGACGAGAACCGCTACCTCGAGGTCTGGAACCTCGTGTTCATGCAGTTCGAGCGCGGCGAGGGCGCCGGTTACGAGTTCCCGATCCTGCGCGAGCTGCCCTCGCGCAACATCGACACCGGCATGGGTCTCGAACGGATGGCCACGATCCTGCAGAGCGTCGACAACCTCTACGAGATCGACATCTCCCGCCCGGTGCTCGACACCGCCGGGCGGCTCACCGGCACCAGCTACGGAGCCGACGCGGGGGCCGACGTGCGGCTGCGGGTCATCGCCGACCACTCCCGCACCGCCGCGATGCTCATCTCCGACGGGGTGATGCCCTCCAACGAGGGCCGCGGCTACGTGCTGCGCCGGCTGCTGCGCCGTGCCGTGCGCGACGCCCGCCTGCTCGGCGCCCGCGAGCCGGTCATGGGCGAGCTGTTCGCCGCCGTCGGCCAGGCGATGGGCCCGATCTACCCCGAACTCGTCGACGACGCGGAGACGATCACCGGCGTCGCCGTCGCCGAGGAGGCGTCGTTCGCCGAGACGCTGCGCACCGGCACGACGATCTTCGACACCGCCGCCCGCCAGGTCCGGGCGGCCGGTTCGACGACGCTCGCCGGTGACGAGGCGTTCAAGCTGCACGACACCTACGGCTTCCCGATCGACCTGACGCTGGAGATGGCCGCCGAGGCGGGCCTGTCCGTCGACGAGGCGGGTTTCCGCCGCCTGATGGAGCGCCAGCGCCAGACCGCGAAGGCCGACCGGGCGTCGCGGCGCATCGGCAACCTCGACCTGTCCGCCTTCCGGCCGATCCTGGCCGCCGCCGGCCCGACGACGTTCACCGGCTACGAGGAGCTGACCCGCGAGTCCACCGTCGTCGGCCTCGTCGGGATCGCCGACGGCCTGGGCCGGATGACGGCCGGCGCCGGCGAGGAGGTCGGCGTCGTCCTCGACATCACCCCCTTCTACGCGGAGAGCGGCGGCCAGGAGGCCGACCTCGGCGTACTGCGCTTCGACGGCGGCGAGGTCGAGGTTCTCGACGTCCAGCGGCCCGTGCCGGAGCTGGTGCTGCACCGGGTCCGGGTGCGCGTCGGCGAGCTGAAGGTCGGCGACCAGGTGCACGCCGACGTCGACGCGGGCCGCCGGCGCGCGGTGTCGCGCTCGCACACCGCCACCCACCTCGTGCACGCGGCGTTCCGCCGGGCGCTGGGGGAGGGTGCCACCCAGGCCGGGTCGCTGAACTCGCCGGGCCGGCTGCGCTTCGACTTTCACACCGTCGGCGCGATACCGCCGTCGGTCCTCGCCGACGTCGAGGACGAGATCAACGAGGTGGCGCTGCGCGACCTGCCGGTGCGGGCGTTCGTGACCACGCAGGACGAGGCCCGCCGGCTCGGCGCGATGGCGCTGTTCGGCGAGAAGTACGGCGACGCGGTGCGGGTCGTCGACGTCGGCGATTACGCCCGCGAGCTCTGCGGTGGTACCCACGTCGGCAGTTCCGCCCAGCTCGGCGCGGTGAAGCTGCTGTCCGAGTCGTCGATCTCGGCGGGGACGCGCCGGGTCGAGGGGCTCGTCGGCATCGACGCGTTTCGCTTCCTGGCCCGTGAGCATCTGCTCGTCTCCGAGCTCGCGACCGCGATCAAGGCCCGCCCGGACGAGCTGGTCGACCGGGTCGGGGACATCGTCGGCCGGCTGCGCGACGCCGAGCGGGAGCTGGACCGGCTGCGCGCCGCCGCGGTGCTCGCCGGGCTGTCCGGGCTCCAGATGCACCGGGCTCATCACGCCGAGGAGCTCATCGGGCGCCTGCCGGATCCTTTGGTCGCCGGCGCGCTACAGCTCGCCCGCTT
>NZ_JALKFU020000052.1 GCF_023242965.2 Frankia sp. AgKG'84/4 | reverse complement strand
GGGCCGCCATTCCGGCCCCCCGCCCCGAGGCCGCCCCGGCATCGCGGACGCGCCAGGGCGGGGCCCATCCGTCGTCCCGCACGGCCGCGTCGGCGGCTCCCAACGCCGGCCAGAACAGCGCCGCCGGCCAGAACCGTGGTGCCGGCCAGAACGGTGGTGCGTCCGGCCAGAACGGGGCGGCCGGCCATAACGGTGCGTCCGGGGGGCGGGGCGGCGCGGTCGGTGGCGTGCCCACCGGGTCGGGAACGCCGGTCAGCTCCGCCGGGACCGCACGCTCCCCCGGCGCGGACGGGACCGCCGTCGCGGTCGTCTCGCCGCTGGTGCGCCGACTCGCCCGCGACCACGGCGTCGACCTGCGGACGCTGCCCGGCAGCGGGCCGAACGGGCTGATCATGCGTCGGGACGTGGCGGCCGCGATCGACGGCGACGTCGTCGACGCGACCGATCACGTCACCGGTGCGGCGGGCAACGGCGGCACCGACGGCGGGTTCGAGCCGTTCGACGCGCCACGCCGGCGGGCGGCGGAGGTGTTCACCCGCAGCCGCCGGGAGGTGCCCGACGCGACCTGCTGGGTCGACGCGGACGCCACCGCCCTGCTCGCGGCGAAGGACGCGCTCAACGCCGGCGGCGCCGAGCCACGCATCGGGCTGCTGGCGATCCTCGCCCGGGTCTGCGTCGCCGCGTTGCTGCGCGCGCCGGCGCTGAACTCCTCGGTGGTCACCGACGCCGCGGGACGGGCCCTCGGGGTGCGCCAGCACGACGCCGTCCACCTCGGCATCGCGGCGCAGACGCCGCGCGGCCTGGCGGTGCCGGTCGTACGCGACGCCCAGGACCTCACCACCGCCCGGCTCGCCGCCGCGATCGCGGACGTCACGGGGACGGCCCGCGTGGGCCGGCTGAGCCCGGCGGAGCTGACCGGCGGGACGTTCACGCTGAACAACTACGGCGTGTTCGGCGTCGACGGCGCCACCCCGATCCTCCACCACCCGCAGACGGCGATGCTCGGTGTCGGGCGGATCGTCCAGCGTCCCTGGGTCCTCGACGGGGCGTTGGCGGTGCGCAGCGTCATGCAGCTGTCGTTCACCTTCGACCACCGGGTCTGTGACGGCGCGACCGCCGGGGAGTTCCTGCGGTTCGTCGCCGACGCCGTGGAGGACCCCACGACGCTGCTGCGCCACCTCTGACTGCCTGTTGCTCCCAGCCCTCCACGCGGCGCCGGCGGGCGCCGCCCGATTCACCAGGAGGCCAGCTGTGCCCGCCCGGGCCCGTTACACCTACCTCGGCCCCGAGGGGACGTTCACCGAGGTCGCGCTGCGGACGCTGCCGGAGGCGGCGGATGGCAGGCTGATTCCGTCTCGTACCGTGACGGCGGCTCTGGACGCGGTGCGCAGCGGTGACGCCGCCGGGGCACTGGTACCGATCGAGAACTCCGTCGAGGGCGCGGTCACCACGACCCTCGACGAACTCGCCACCGGCGAACCACTGATGATCTACCGCGAGGTGGTGCTGCCGATCAGCTTCGCGCTGCTCGTGCGGCCCGGCACCACGCTCGAGGACGTGAAGACGGTCACCGGGCATCCCGTCGCCCAGGCGCAGGTGCGGCGCTGGCTCGCGACGCATCTGCCGCACGCCGAGTGGGAGTCCGCTCCCTCGAACGCCGAGGGCGCCCGCCTCGTGCGTGACGGGCGCTTCGACTGCGCGTTCGCGGGCGCGTTCACCGCGCCTCGCTACGGGCTGGAGGCGCTGATCACCGATATCAACGACGTCGCCGGCGCCACCACCCGCTTCGTGCTCCTCGGCCGGCCCGGCCGCATCGGGGCGCCGACCCGGGCGGACAAGACCTCCGCGGTGGCGTGGCTCGCCCACAACCATCCGGGCGCGCTGCTGGAGCTGCTACAGGAGTGGGCCGTGCGGGGGGTGAACCTGATGCGGATCGAGTCCCGGCCGACCGGCGAGGGCCTCGGCCAGTACTGCTTCTCGATCGACGTCGAGGGGCACGCCAGCGACCGCCGCGTCGCCGAGGCGCTGATGGGGCTGTATCGGCTGTGCCCGAAGGTCCGTTTCCTCGGCTCGTACCCGCGGGCCGGGCAGGCCCGGCCGAGCGTGCGCCCGGGACCCTCCGAAGTCCAGTTCGCCGAGTCCGCCGACTGGCTGACCCGCTGCCTCGACGGCGGCGCCCCGGACTGAGCGGGGCCCGCTCGCCTGTTCCGGTACCCCCGACGCCCGGTTCGCGGCGTCGCCTTTCGCACCGCCGGCCTCCCGGCCCGCCCTGACCCGCGCGGGCCGCCCCGGGCCGACGGACCCCGCACGTGGCCGTGACGCAGGGCCCGAACGGCCCGGCCGGCCGCCCGATCCGGCCATCAGCGGCCCCGTTCGGGCCAGTCACGACGATGCGCCGCCGTGGTCCCACCCGCAGCCGTCACCCGTTCGGGCCAGCCGGTTCCGCACCGCCCTCCCCCATGCCGAACAGGGCGAAGGGCGATATTTCCCCCGGGCCGTAGTCTGCTTGTGAGCCGTGCACAGAGGGGACGCCCGTTCGGCCACAGAGCATTCCCACCATGCCGCGACCAGGCGGACCGTGCACGTCGGAGGGAGGTTGCGGTGAAAGTCGTGGCGATCGCCAGCTACAAGGGCGGGGTCGGCAAGACCACCCTGACCGCGAACATCGGCACGGCCATCGCCCGCCTCGGCCGGCGGGTACTGCTCGTCGACCTGGACCCGCAGGCGAACCTCACCTTCTCCTTCTACCGGCCCGAGGTCTGGCGCTCGGACCTCGCCGACCAGCGACGCACCGTCAAGGCCTGGTTCGAGTCCTGGCGGCCGGACACCCTCCCGCCGCCCCTGGCCGGCTACGTGACCACCCCGCCCGACGCGGCGCTCGCCGTGGCCCCCGGCGGCGGCCGCCTCGACCTGCTCGCCTCGCACCTGTCCCTAGGTGACGTCGAGATGGACCTCACCGCCCGCCTCGGCGGCGCGCAGGCCCACCGGTCGACCCGGCACTACTTCGACGTCTACCAGCGGCTGTCGACCGGGCTGGCGTCGCTCGACCTGCACGCCTACGACCTGGTCCTCATCGACTGCCCGCCGCACTTCGGCGTCGTCACCCGGGCGGCGATCGCGGCCTGCGACCATGTTCTCGTCCCCGCCCGCCCGGACCTGCTGTCCACCCTCGGCATCGAGCACCTGCTGGGCAAGCTCGGCCGGTTCGTCTGGGAGTACAACCGGGTCGCCGAGCTGCAGTCCGGGCTGCACCCGGAGGTCAAGCAGCTCGACCCGCGGGTGCTCGGCGTCGTGCTCATGATGGTCCAGTACTACCGGGGTCGGCCGACGAGCTTCCTGCGCCGGCACATCGACCAGATCGCCGATCTCGGCGTACCCGTGTTCGCGGCCATGATCCGCTCGAGCAACCGGGCCTTCGCCGGCAGCGCCGACGCCCAGCTACCGGCGGTGCTGTCCCCCGACACCCCCTACGACGTCGTGCGGGAGCTGGTGGATCTCGTCGAGGAGTTCCTGCGCCGCATCGGCGCCTCGGGACTGGGCGTCGGCGGCCTCGGCGCCTGGCACGGCGAGCTGTAGGCCGCCGCCACGAGACGGTGACCTTCCGTCACCGAACGTTCCGGCGCGCTGGCTGCGGACGGTTCACATTCCTTGCTTCGCGATCCCGGATTCTCTAGGTTGAGGCCACGCGGTCGTCACGTCATCGGGCATACAGCCTACGGCGCTGGCCGCGTTGTTTGGACGTATCGACTAACGGCCAGAGGAGATCACCCGAGTTCCCCGCGAGAATTCCCGGGCGCGCCGCCGAACGTATTCACGGGCGGATTCGGGACCGCCACGACGGTGAACCTCCTGCCAGGCCCCTCTCGACCCGGCCGGGTGCGCGCACGCGGACGCGGCGGGCCACGGAAGGACGGGACTCATGCCCGAGGGAACCGTGACGGTCCCACTGACCGTCGCCGTCGTCGGCTCCGGTCCGTCCGGCTTCTACGCGGCCAGCTCCCTGCTCGAGCAGACCGCGGTGCCGATCCGGGTGGACATGTACGAGCGGCTCGCGACGCCGTGGGGCCTGGTCCGCTCCGGGGTCGCCCCCGACCACCCGAAGATCAAGACGGTGTCCGGGGTGTACGCGGCGATCGCCGCGCACGAGAACTTCCGCTTCTTCGGCAACGTGCACATCGGGCGGGATGTCACCCGTGAGGAGCTCACGGCCCGCTACGACGCGGTGCTCTACGCCGTCGGCGCGCAGAGCGACCGACGTCTGGGCATCCCCGGCGAGGACCTGCCGGGCAGCGAGTCCGCGGTCGACTTCGTCGGTTGGTACAACGGCCATCCGGACTATGCCGACCTCACGTTCGATTTCAGCGGCGAACGGGCCGTGGTGATCGGCGCGGGCAACGTCGCGCTCGACGTGGCCCGGATCCTCTGCTCACCGCACGAGCGGCTGAGTCGCACCGACATCGCCGACCACGCGCTCGCCGCGCTGAAGGAAAGCTCCATCACCGAGGTGATGGTCGTCGGCCGCCGCGGCGCCGCGCAGGGCGCGTTCACGACGCCCGAGCTGAAGGAACTGCCCGAGTTCACCGGGTCCGGGGTGGATGTCGACCCCGCCGTCCTCGCCGACCAGCTCGGCGAGGACGCGCTGTCCCGCCCGGCGAAACGCAACCTCGCGGTGCTGCGTGGCTACGCGGCCACCCCGACCGCGAAGGGCGCGCGCCACATCACGATGCGTTTCCAGCGCACGCCGGTGGAGATCCGTGGCGACGGTCGGGTCGAGGAGATCGTGTTCGCCCGCAACGCGCTGCGTATCGACGACGAGGGCTGGGTCAGCGCGGTCGACACCGGTGAGCGGGAGACCGTGGCGACGTCCCTGGTGCTGCGGGCGGTCGGCTACCGCGGGGTGGCGATCGACGGGCTGCCCTTCGACGAGCGCCGCGGCGTGATCCCGAACGACGAGGGCCGGATCCAGGGCGTCGAGCGCGAGTACGTGGCGGGCTGGATCAAGCGTGGCCCGACCGGGATCATCGGCACGAACAAGAAGTGCGCCGCCGAGTCCGTCGCCCGCCTGTTCGCCGATCTCGAGGCCGGCGCACTGCACCGGCACGAGCGCGGCATCGCCTTCGACCCCGGCAACGAGATCGAGACCTGGCTGCGTGGGCGCCAGCCGCACCTGGTCACCGAGCAGGGCTGGCAGCTCATCGACGCCGCCGAGCGATCCATCGGCGAGCCCAGCGGCCGGCCCCGGGTCAAGCTGGTCATGACCGACAAGCTGCTCGACATCGCCCTGAACCGCCAGTCCGCCGCGACCCGGTAGCCAGCGGGAAGGTGCCGCCCGCGACTGTCAGCTGGCCTGGGTGAGGTACACGGACCCCAGTGCGGCGGCGAGGGCGCCGAGCAGCAGTCGCAGGCCGGTGTCGGGAATGCGATGGTGCAGCCGGGCGCCGAGGTAGGCGCCTGCCAGACCACCCAGGCCGCTGGCGAAACCGAGCGCCCAGTGCGGGGCGACGCTGCCGGGGGTGGTGAGGGCGAGGACGGCATAGGTGACGGCGCCGACGACGGAGGTCGCGAGCGTCGCGGCGAGGGCCGCGGGGGCGACGGTGGGGACGGGCAGGCCGCGTCCGACAAGGATGGGACTGAGAATCGAACCGCCGCCGATACCGTAGACGCCGCCGAGGATACCCACGAGCAGGGCCAGCGCGGTGATGGTGCGGGACCGTGGCGGCGCGGTGGGAGGGCTGCCCGGGTGGCGCAGGGTGCGCAGGCAGAGCCAGCCACCCAGGGGCAGCAGGAGCAGTCCGAGCAGCAGGCGGAACAGCCGGGCGCCGGGCACGAGATGGACACGGATGATCGCGCCCACGATGACGCCGGGCAGGGTGCCGGCGATGAGCAGGCGGGCCAGGGTGGCGTCGAGCTGGTGGTGGCGTCGGTGGCGGGCCAGCGCGCCGGGCGTGGCGAGGACGTTGAACAGCAGGTTCGTGGGGGTGACGGCCGGGTTCGGAGTGTGCAGGACGTCGAGTTGCACGGGCAACAGGAACACCGCCCCCGACACCCCGACGGGCGTGGTGATCGCCGCGATGAGCAGGCCGGCGGCGAAACCGAGCAGGACCGTCGTCATCCGAGAGATCCTCGCCGACATCTCCGTCACGCGCGTGGTGCCGTCGGAAACCCGCACCCGCAGGTGCCACCCGGCTCGCGGTCGCGCATTCCGATACACGGCGGCTGCTTCCATGAGGACGCCGCCAATGAGGATTTCGATGGATTCCCTGATGGTGTCGTCCGGAACTCACACCGAGAGCAGCTCGGTGCACGCGTCGCGCAGGTGGGTAGACAGCGGTCAGCCCGCGAAAGATCCACGGCAAGGGAGTGCGCCACGATGAGCCTGAGCATCCGCAACCGTCTGTCCGGAACCGTCGCCGACATCACCACAGGCGCCGTGATGAGCACGGTGAGCGTCGCGCTCGCCGGCGGTCAGACCATCACCGCCGCAGTCACCGCCGACGCCGTGAAGGATCTCCGTCTCGCGATCGGCTCGCCGGTCGAGGTCCTGGTGAAGTCCTCCGAGGTGGCGCTGGCCCTCGGGCAGATCAGCGGGATCAGCATCCGCAACCAGCTACGCGGCACGGTGTCCAGTCTGGACAGCGGCGGCGCCATGGCCGTCGCGCACGTCTCCCTCGACGGCGGTGGCGAACTGACCTCCGCTATCACCCTCGCCGCCGCGACCGACCTCGGTCTGCGCGCCGGCCTGCCCGTCACGGCGCTGGTGAAGTCGACCGAGGTCGCGCTCAGCACCGTCTGAGCCGTCCCCGTCCCCGTCCCCGCCCGCGCCCAGCGGTCCGATCCGCCTGCTGCCCGGTGTCACGCCCGGTGCCGTCAGCCCCGGCTGACGGCACCGGGCCGAGATCATGCCTTCGCCTGGGCCGAGCCGCGGGCCGGGTTCGCCTGGGCGGCGGCTTTCGGGTCGGTCAGGTCCTGCTTCGCGCGGACGCCCTGCTCGATCCGCGTGCCAAGGTCCTTGTCGACGTTGTGCCAGTACTCGAAGGCGCGCACGAGGATCGGCTCGCTGACCGCGTTGAGCAGGTGGCCGACGATGTTGTCGACCAGCCGGGCGCGGCCGTCGTCGTCGAGCACGTCGCGCACGAGCGTGCCGGCCTGGCCCCAGTCGTCATCCTCCGGGCGGGGAGTGTAGGCGGCGCGGACCATCTCGCCATCGGAGTACCACAGCCCGCCGTCGTCGGTCAGCGCCGGCTGGGCCGCCGGGCCGCCGTAGGAGTTCGGCGCGTACACCGGGTCGGTGACGTTCTGGACCCGCATCGCGCCGTCCTTGGAATAGCTGTGGACGGGCACCTTCGCCGAGTTCACCGGGATCTGCTTGTAGTTCACGCCGAGACGATGACGATGCGCGTCGGAATAGCTGAACCCACGGGCCAGCAGCATCTTGTCCGGGGACAGGCCGGTGCCGGCGACGAGGTTGTTCGGTTCGAACGCCGCCTGCTCCATCTCGGTGTGGTAGTCGGTGACGTTTCGGTTCAGCGTGAGGCGACCGACCTCGTGCAGCGGATAGTCGCTGTGTGGCCAGACCTTGGTCAGGTCGAACGGGTTGAAACGGTAGGTCTTCGCCTCCTCGAACGGCATGATCTGCATCTTCAGCGTCCAGCTCGGGAACTTTCCGTCGCGGATGTGCTCGTACAGGTCACGCTGGTGGTAGTCGGTGTCGATCGAGGCCATCTGGTCTGCCTCGTCCTGAGTGAAGGTCTCGATGCCCTGGTCGGTCTTGAAATGGTACTTCACCCAGAACCGTTCACCCGCGGCGTTGATCCACATATAGGTGTGGCTCGAGTAGCCGTTCATGTGCCGCCAGGTCCGCGGAATCCCACGGTCGCCCATCAGCCAGGTGACCTGGTGGGCGGATTCCGGCGACAGTGTCCAGAAATCCCACTGCATGTCATGGTCACGAAGATTGTTGTCCGAGCGGCGCTTCTGCGACCGGATGAAGTGCTGGAACTTCATCGGATCCTTGATGAAGAAAACCGGGGTGTTGTTGCCGACGATGTCCAGGTTTCCCTCGGACGTGTAGAACTTCACCGCGAAGCCGCGCGGGTCCCGCCAGGTGTCCGGGCTGCCCCGCTCCCCCGCCACCGTCGAGAACCGGATCAGGACGTCGGTCTTCGCACCCGGCGCGAACACCGCCGCCCTCGTGTACGCGCTGACGTCCTGGGTCACCTCGAACGCGCCGAACGCGCCGCCGCCCTTCGCGTGCGGCTGCCGCTCCGGGATCCGCTCCCGGTTGAAGTTCGCCATCTGCTCGATCAGGTAGTGATCCTGAAGGAGCAGCGGCCCGTTCGGCCCGACGGACAGCGAATGCTCGTCGCTGGCTACGGGTATCCCCGTGTCGGTGGTAGTAGGACGACGCTCCTGTGCTGTCACCACGAACTCCTCATCCTGCCTGCGTCTCACGGTCAGGTCGCGACCCCTCGGCGGCACTGCGGCGGAGCCGTCGCCCGTCAGGCCAACCCGCTCCGCCAGGCTCACTCACCGTCCAACCGGGCCCCGCACCACCCCGATCGGGCCAGACAGGGTCAGCTCGGACCGCCACCGTTGGTCGTCCTGCTCCGTTCGCCTACCCGCCCCACGGGGCCACACACCCGCGTACCACCCCCGACCTCCCCGCGCCACGCGTGAGATAACGGCCACAGCCTGCGCACGCCAGCGGATACCTACGCCGCAACTGATCATTGCCGCGCCAAGGCCCTCGAAGGGGCACGAACCAACCTGGACCCCACATCCACGTCTAAGCGTGGCCATACTGGCACGGTGAGCGCCGATGTCTCGTGATCTGCCGGGTGGCGACCACGATCATCCCGAAACCGCGCCCGCGACAAGCGGAAGCCCGGAGGCTTCGTCCATCGAGACGAAGATGGCCGCCCTCGACCGTCGAGCCCTTGGCGAGGAACCACACCAGGCAGACGTCGGCCGCGCCAATGCTCAGACCTCCGACGTGCCCGAACACGCCCGAACGGAGCCGGAGCGCGCCAGCTCTGACGTGGGCAGAGACCGAATCCAGGCCAAGATGGACGCGCTCGAGCGGCGCGCCTCCACCGACGAGCAGCGGATGGAACTCGTCGAACCACATTTCGATCACGCTCTGACCCCGCGAGAAACGCCTCTCGAGAGGAAGCTCGCGAGACTGGCCCCACAGACGGCGTTCGAGGCCGAGGCAGCCCTGGAATCCAAGCAGGGATCGTCAGACCAGCCATCTGACCGCCCCTTCACCGGGCAGTCTCCGCCCGAGGCCGACAGTCCTCCCGACCAGCCGCTTCTCGAACATGAGTCCGTACCGGACACAAGGCCGGACGATCTCAGGCCGTCAGCGGAGGACGCTGCGGAGCACTCTCCTGCTCACGAATCGACGCCCCTACCGGCGGCAACGTCGTCCGACACGGAGCCGGGGCCTGGCGCCGATCGAACGCCGAGTTCATGGTCAGATCGAGCGCCCAATTCCGACTCCGGCGCTGGCGCACAGCCTGACCGGCATCGGGATGATCAAAATGTGCCCGCTCTCGCATACCCTTCCGACCGACCGGATCGGTCCACGGAAGCCGACCCGGAAGACGCCGTCGACCTCCACGCCGACGTGCCCAGCGCGACTCACCGCGAATCTCCGTCCAGGAAGCCAGATGGGTCACCTTGGCCCGAAACTCCACTAAGCGTAGTGAAGCCGCTTCCTCGTCTGAACGAAAGCAGAATTGGTCGCAGCGAGAGCGGACTGATCGAGTCGGTCGACGGAAGATCGGCACGAGACTACCTTCATACCCTCACCGACGAGCGGACGCAGGGGTATCGAGACGCGCGACTCGATGGCACCATTCCAAAGTCAGCAGTCGCCCCGGTGACATCGACACTACTCGACAGACGCACCGGCCTGTTGTATGAAGCGGTGAATCGCGGCGACAGAATGCCAACCGATCTCCATCCGGTACTCCAGGAAAGACTGGACGCGTTGCAGGCAGCCGCAAAGGAGAGCCCTAACGCATACCAATACCGAGATGGAACCACGGGCGGGTTTCCTCATTTCAGCACGGCCGGCACTCACGCCGAGGTCCAGAATGCCAGCCGAGCACTTTTCGATCGTACGGCCTTGGGTCACGAGACGACGAAGACCTCGCTTTCCGAGATGATCGTGGACAATCGATTTCCCTATCGTCCTGATAGCAATTCAGCGGCACCATGCTGCGCCAACTGCACTGCTATACTTGGCGGCAACGTCGGCGTCGAGTCCATCCCGGGAAAACTAACGAATGGATGAATCAATAGTGGAGCAAGACCCTGCCCGAACAGTGAGTATCGATGACATCGACTACACTGATGATCTGTTCGTTGTGTACGAGGGTAAACTCTTCACTGGCCGGGTGATCGATCGCTACAAGGATGGCCAGATCTGCAAGATCGACACATACAGGAAAGGTCGCCCGAACGGTCTGGAGCGCTCGTATTTTCCAGATGGATCGATCGAGTCCGAGCACTGGCACGAAGACGGCGGCTGGCACGGAACTGGCCGCACCTGGTTTCCCGACGGAAAGTTGGAGAGCGAGACGCTGTACAACCATGGCGAAGTCGTGCACGAGAAGCGCTGGTCGGAGGACGGGACCGAGCTGAACTGAGCCGGTATCCGGGCGGTCGGGTCGGCGGACGCGGGGAGATGTGGTGACGCGGATCGAGGATGCGGAGGCGCTGCAGGCACGACTGCGCGAGCAGGTCTCCGCCAACACCTCCGGACCAGTCGAGATCACCACGGTTGCCGGTTTCGACGTCGCCTACGACACCGACTCCGACGTGATCGCCGCCGCCGTCGTCGTGCTCGCCGCGCCGGGCTGGGAGGTGGTGGCGTCGGCGACGGTGGTGGGGCGGGCCGTGTTTGCGTATGTGCCGGGTCTGCTGTCCTTTCGGGAGTTGCCGGCCCTGCTCGACGCCTGGGGCGAGGTCCTCCCCCAATTGGCCGCGCTGCCTGACCTGCTGGTGTGCGATGGGCACGGCATCGCGCACCCGCGGCGGTTCGGCCTGGCCTGCCATCTCGGCGTCACTCTCGACCTGCCGACGATCGGCGTGGCCAAGACACCGTTCGTCGGCCAGCACACCACGCCCGGCCCACGGCGCGGCGAGCGGACGCCGATCGTCCTCGACGGTGCGGAACTCGGCGCGGCGCTGCGCACCCGCGACGGCGTCCGGGAGGTCTACCTCTCCGTCGGCCATCGGACCAACCTCGACGACGCCTGCCGCCACGTCCTGGACCTGTGCCCGAAGTACCGGCTGCCGGAGACCACCAGGGCGGCCGACCACCTCAGCCGGACCGCCCTGCGCGCCCATCTTTCTTCCTGACCGCCACTCCCTGACCGCGCCGAGGCCCCAGTCGCGATCAGGGACCGCCGCCTACGGCTGTGCCACGGTCGTGGCTGGATTGCGCCAGAGGGCCGCGTAACGGCCGGCGGCATTCGTATTGCGGTAGGTACAGTCGCCGGACAACGGTCGGAACAGATTCGAGCCGACGTTCCCGGCCTCGCAGTTGTTGAAATACGCCTCGTAGAGGAATCCCTGGCCGGCGCGGGCCGCCATCCAGTCGTGCATCCACTGGATGAAGTTGGCGCTGTCCCCACCGCCGTACGCCCCGGAGCCGGGTGCGACGCCCCATTCACCGATACCGAACTGCTTTCCGTGGGCCCGGGCGAAGTCGTACAGCCAGGTGATTCCACCGACCGCGCTCGCCTGGCTGTTGAAGGCCGCCAGGTTCGGGGAGGGCGGGTAGTGGTCGTAGGCGTCGATGCCGACGCTGTCCACGTAGGCGTCACCGGGGTAGAGCTCCAGCGGATTATGGCTCGGCGGAAACTGGGAGTAATGGGCGTTGATGGTCCAGTCGAGCACCGGGTCCGGGTTGGCGGTCGCTCTGATCGCGGTCGCGATGCGGCGCCAGCAGTTCACGTAGCTGGCGGCGTTGTAGGCGGACCACTGGAACCAGTTGCCATTGGCCTGCCAACCCAGCCGGATGATCGAGTTCTGCCGGCCGGTGCTGTTCAGGGTGTTGCCGAAGGTGCGCCAGTACGAGTCGTAGTCACCCGCCGCGCAGGCCGCCAGCGAGGATCCGGTGTTCTCCGGGAACGGCGGGACGGAGATGAGCAGCCGGCCCGGCCAGCCGGCGAAGTTCTGCTGCGCGAAGGAGGGCTGCACGATGGATCCCCAGCTGTTCCTGGCCACGTAGACGTGGGCGAGGTCGCAGAGGCTCCCGCGGGAAGCGCAGAACTGGTCCACGGACGCCGGGTTGAGCAGCGGATCGCCGTTCACCCCCGACAGCCACGGCAGGCCGGAGCGGTTCCCCGACGTGGGCGGCGGGTCCACGGGCGGCGGGTCCACGGGCGGCGGGTCCACGGGCGGCGGCGACGTCGTGGCGATGACCGCCCGGTCGAACCCGGTGACGGTGTTGTCGGAGGCGGGATTGCGGTGGCCCGTGTTGAGGATCTGCACGATGTGCGAGCTGTTGCCGAGATTCGCCGAGGAGAACAGCAGCGCCACGCTCGACGTGGGCGCGTAGGTGTCGATCGTGGTCGTCAGGCCGAAGTCGATGGAGATCGACGCGATGCCGCCGTGGCGCTCCTTGATCCCGTAGACGTTGATCTGCGTCCCGGTGAAGCGGATGGTCGCGCTGGCACCGCCCGCGGACGAGTACCGGAAGCTGTTGTTCGGACTCGCCGGTACGCAGCCGCCGCACGCCAGCCAGGTACCCGTGTAGGTGATCTGGTCGGGACCGGTGCCGATGGCGTTGTCCTCGATCGTCCTGGTCGCCACCGCTGGGGCGGTGTCCGTGAGGGCCTCCACCCGGTCGAAGCCGATGACGGTGGCGTTCGAGGACGGATTGTGTTGGCCGATGTTCGTCAGCGTCGCAGTATGCGGGCCGTTGCCGAGCACCGGTGATTCGTAGAGCAATGCCGATTCCGAGGTGAACCGGAAGGTGTCGATTGTCGTGGACGACGAACCGTCAATGCTGACGGTGGCCAGTCCGCCGCTGTGCTCCCTGATCCCGTAGAGCCTGAACTGCGTTCCGGTGAACCGGATCGTCGCGCTCGCCCCGCCGGTCGTCGAATAGCGGAAGCTGTTGTTCGGCGTAACCGGTGCGCAGCCGCCGCACAGCGTCCAGGAACCGGAGTAGGTGACCTGGTTGGGGCCCGTACCGATCGCGGTGTCCTCGATAGTGGCGGTCAGCACCGGCGCGGCCTGGGCCGGCAGGACGACACCGAACGCGGCCGCGACCGCTGCCACCACGAGGACCAGCCGCAGCGCCGCCGCGGACGGCCTGGACGATCTCCGTGCCGGGCGTGGGCGCGGTGGCGAGGCGGAGCCGGATCCGGTGTGGCGAAGAAACACCACGCGGTGCGATCTTCCGCCACCAGGTCCACCATGCGGCCGATCTCCCGGACCTTCGGTACGTTTCGCGCGCATTCTTACCTCCCCCTGTCGCCGTCCGGGCGCCGCCATGTCAGGCACGGGCGAGGCCTCATATTCAGCGACCCGACCGTAACTGCGGGTCTCATTCTTTTACGGGGACGATGTCCATAGGGAGAGTCGGGCTGTCCGGCCGGATAGCAGCGGAAATCATGTTTCTCCGGTGCTGTCCCGCGTCGTCGCCGCGTTCTTCGCGCCAGGCGCCGAGCCGGCCATCCCCGCGGCGGCGGGCTACGGTGGAACGGTGGTGACCAGGCGCGCGGCGGATCCCCGGCTCGACGCGGTGGTCGCCGGCATCGGCTACGCGCGCGGGAGCTTCCCGCACGCGCGGGAGCTCGTTCTACCGACGGGCGGGGTGCAGCTGCTGGTCAGCCTGTCCGCCGACGTGCTGGACTCCTGGGCGGTGGACGGCCCGCGCCCGCCCGCGCGCACCGGCGCCGCGGCGCTGCAGGGCCCGACGGACCGGCCGGCCCTGATCGATCCGGCGACGCAGCGGGAGATCGTCTGGGTGTCGTTCCGTCCCGGTGGCGCCTGGCCGTTCTTCCCGATCGACGGCGCCGACACGCCCCATCGCATGATCGACCTTGGTGATCTGTGGGGGCGGGCGGGCCTGGAGCTACCGGCTCGGCTGCGGGAGGCAGGGAGCCCGGGCGCGGCGCTGGCCCTGCTCGAACGGGAGCTGCTGGACCACGCGATCCGTCCCGTCGAGCCGGATCCGGCGGTGCGTCGCGCGGTCGCCGCCCTGTCCGCCGGGACACCGGTGGCGGCGACGGCGGACCTGCTCGGCTGGACCCCGCGCCGACTGACCAGGCAGTTCACCGCCCGCATCGGCCTGGCACCGAAGCGCTTCAGCCGGGTCCGCCGGTTCCAACGGCTCCTGCACCTGGCCGCCCGGCCGGGCGAAGGCACGGAGCCGGACTGGGCGCGGCTGGCGGCCGACTGCGGCTACTACGACCAGGCCCACCTGATCAACGACTTCCGCGTGCTGTCGGGCCTCACCCCCGGCGGCTGGCGCCCGCGGTCCCCCGACGCGCCGAACCACGTGCCGCACGGCGACTGATTCTTCCAATCCGGCGCCGGCCCGCGCGGGCACGCTACCGGTATGCAGACGATTTCCAGCACCTACCCCCGGCTCGTCGTGCGTGACACGACCGAAGCCCTCGCCTTCTACCGGGACGTCTTCGGCGCCGAACCGACGCAGCGGCACACCGACGACGCCGGCCGCACCGTGCACGCGGAGATGCTGCTCGCCGGCGTGCGCATCGCCGTCAAGGACGAGGACGAGGGCGACCCCTCGCCGGCGCGGCTGGGCGGCACCCCCGTGATCATGGCCGTGGAACTGTCCGACCCGGACGGCGTCGCGGCGGCGATGCTCGCCCGGGGCGCGAGCGTCATCCATCCGATCACCGACCATCCGTACGGCCGCGCCGGGCGCCTCGCCGACCCTTTCGGCCACCAGTGGATGCTCCTGCGCCCGTCGACCGACACCGGCCAGCCCAGTCTGGCCGCATCGGCGGCCCGGTCCGAGCGCGGCTGAGGCCACGCTCCGCCCGCCCGACCCGGCGGCAACCTATGCAGAATGTGGCGATCCTGCTCTGTACTGTGACAATATGTCCGGGTTGGACCGGAGGCGGTCGAGTCAGAGCGGGGTAGTCGTGCGCAGGATCCGGCGACTGATCCTTTCCATGCTTCGGCGCAGAATGCGCTACAGCGTGACGATCGGTGCCCTGATCGCCATCAGCGGACTGGTGTTGTTGTGGGCGCGGGTGGCAGGGCAGACGTTCGCGGGCGACCTGCTGCTGAACCTCGGAGCGACAGTGGCGGGCGCGGTCGTCACGGCGATCGCGCTGCAGCCGCTGATCGAGCGTGCTCAGACGCCCGAGGTGGTCGTGCACCTGACCTTCCCGCAGGCCCGCTTCCTCGACTCGATGTCCGACACGGCCGGCCGCATCAAAATCATGGGTGCGTGGCCGTACGGGATGGAACCTGCGCTGCGGCGCGCCTTCCTGGAGGTGCTCCACCGCGCCGTCAACGCCCGGGTCCCGGTGCAGATCCTCGTCCTCGACCCATCCAGCGACGCCGCCCGCCAGCGCACCTCGGACATGGGTGGCAACCAGGACGCGTCCGCGGCGATCTTCGAGGTGCTGCTCGCGTTTCGGCGCTGGTCAGACGCACTGTCCGCGAACGCCGCACGTGTCTTTGAGCTGAAGGTCTTCTCCGCGCTTCCACCGGCCCGCCTGTACCTCGCCGGCAACCGGGCGATCTGCTCGTTCTTCGGCGACGCCGACAACCGCGAGGGCAGCAACGTCCGGCACTACGAGACCACCACTCTCAGCGGCCTCGGCTCCTACGTCAACGATGCTTTCGACCGGCTCTGGGACAGCCCGGAGACCATCACGCTCACCGAGCACTGGCACGTCCCCCTGCACGTCGACTGGCCGCCGGAGATCTCGTCCTCGTCCTCGCCCGAGCCCGACCGGCGGGTCGGCTATGCGGTCACGGGCGGCGGCCTGTTCCTCAGCGACCAGCAGCTACTGTTCGATCTCGGCCAGGCCGCCGTGACGCGTCCGCACCCGGGCGGAATCGACGTGCCGGTGCGGCTGCACCACCGCATCGTCGGGTTCTCCTGGGACGGCCAGCGGCCGCTGCGCCTCGCCGCCTTCGACCGCGCCCGGGACCCCCGCGCGGATGCCGTCACCGCGGCCATGAACATGAAGTACGGCGACGAGGGCCAGGTGCGCCGCTCCCTGCTGGAGATCCGGCCGGCGCCCGAGCCGATCCGTTGACCGTCGGCGCTGCCCGGCCGAGGTCGCCGTCACATCGACGCGGCGCCGCGGGTCAGTACGGGTGAGCAGGCACGTCCGCCACGGACGCGCCGTACGGTTCGCCCACGGAGGTGGACGGCACCGGACGCCGGGCCCGGACCATCCAGCCCGGGTGATCCGGGCCCGGGTGGACGGCCGGGTCGGCTGGGTCGGCGGCGGGTCAGAAGGTGCCTTGTTGCTCGGGGGGCGCCGTGGCGGTGCGGATCATGCCCTTGGTGCGCATGAGGTGTTCGGCGAGGTAGCCGTCGTGGGGGACGCCGGGGCGCAGCCAGGTGGTGGGGTGGTCGCCGAGGTAGAGGTTGGTGATCGACGGTTCGTCGAGCAGGGCGTCGATCAGGTCGGCGCGGGTGGTCATCGCGGTGAGGACGAGGGTGTCGCGCAGCGGGGCGACACCGTCGGCGGGTGACCAGGGGCCGACCCAGACGCACGGGAACGGCAGCTCGACGCCGAGTTGCGGGGCCCGGGCCTGCTCGACGAGGTGCACGGCCGGGCGTAGCACCGCGCCGACGCCGGGCAGTTCGTCGACGATGCTGTCGCCGCCGAGCAGCGCCCGGGCGTCCCCGGCGACCTGGTGCAGGTAGGCGTCGACGGCGCGGGCCGCGGCGACGGGCTGGACGGTGAGGATCGCGTCGGGATGTTCCGGCGGCAGGCTCGGTATGCGGCCGAGGCGTTCGGCCAGCGCCGCGGCCAGCGGTGCCGGGTCGCCCTCGACGAGCACGGCGGTGGTGCAGGTGCAGGCCGTGCCGCCCAGGTGGCTGACGGAGTCGGCAATGATGTCGATCTTCTCGCGCCAGTCGACGTCGGCGGTCACGAGGATCTTGGAGCGGCCGGGGCCCTGGGTGAGCACGGTGGGGACGGCGCCGTACTTGTCGACGACGTCCTGGCCGCCGTAGACGATCGCGAAGTCGGATTCGTGGATGAGGATGTCGGCGACGTCGTGGTCGGTGGGCAGCAGGGTCACCGTCGCCGGCGGGAAGCCTGCCCGGCGCAGGGCCTCCACGAGGCGGTACGCGGTGTACGGCTCCCGCGACGACGGGCGCACCACGACCTTGTAGCCGAGCGCGAGCGCCTCCGGCCACAGGCCGTGGACCGCCGGGGTGTTGCCCGCGGCGTGCACGGCGAAGAGGTCACCGCGGCGGGTCCACACCGCCGAGCCGCCGAGCGTCGCCTCGTCGCGCCAGTCGTCAACGGCACCGTTCGGCCTGGCCAGCGCCATGGTGTTCCGCTGCGAACGCAGCACATCGATGATCCACTCGACGCCCACGCCGACGACCGCGCGCGGCACGCCGGAGGCGGTCGAGACGAGCTGGAGGTAGCCGTCGAGGTCGAACCCGCCGATCGTCGCGGTCGCGAACAGCTCGGCCGCCCGGTCGAGCGCGTCGAGGCGCGCCGGGCCCGCCAGGTCACCGCCGCCCTGCTGGCCGCGATCCTC
>NZ_JALKFU020000529.1 GCF_023242965.2 Frankia sp. AgKG'84/4 | reverse complement strand
GCCCGACCCAGCACCTCGCCGTCGACGATCCGGTCGGGGTCGAGCGCCGCGCCGCCGGACGCCGACCCCACGCCCCGCACCCGGTCCAGGCCGGCGGTGACCAGCGACCGGGCAAGCTTCGCCTTGCGCACCGCGCCCGCCGGGCTCGCGAGCGCCGACGACGCGCCGATCAGCACCTGGAAGCCGCGGTCGCTGCCCCGCCAGTGCTCACGCAGGATCGGCTCGCCGGCACCGACGACGAGACGGCGGAACGCGAAGGCCACGATGGCCACGTCGTCGAGCTGACCGACGACCGGGATCATGTTCGTCAACCGGTTCTTCGGCGATGCCAGGTAGGCCAGCGCGGCGGCGGCCTCCACCTTCGCCGAGTGGGGCACCCGTGGATCGGCCACCACCCGGCGCAACATGATCACAAGGTCGGGGACGAACATCGTGATCTCTCGGCCCAGCGCTCGGGCGGTGTCCTTGTCGAGCGTCACCATGCCGCCGGGTCGCCTTTCGCAGCCGCCATCAGTCGGACTTTCCCGCCGGACGCCGGCACTAACGCCGGGCGCCGACCCATCCTGTCAACCGCTGACATTGTAGTGCGCCAGTGGATCGACCCAGGACGGCGCGAGCACCGATGATCGCGGCTGGCCGGCTGGTCCCGCGGTGGCTCAGCGCCGGCGGTGTTCGCGGAAGCCGCGCCCGGTCTTGCGGCCGAGGAAGCCGGCGCGGACGAGGTGCTCCAGCAGCGGGGCGGGAACGTACGCGGGCTCGCGGAACTGCTCGTACAGAGAGCGGGTGATCGCCAGTGTCACGTCGAGGCCGACCACGTCGGCGAGGGCGAACGGGCCCAGCGGATGACCGCAGCCCACCGTCATAGCCGTGTCGATGTCGTCGATCGTGGCGTAGTTCGCCTCCACCATCCGCACGGCGTCGTTGAGGTACGGGAACAGCAGGGCGTTGACGATGAACCCGGCCCGGTCGGCGCAGCGCACCGGGTGGCGCCCGGCCGCGCGGGCCAGTCCGAGCGCCCCCGCGATCGCCGTCTCGCCGGTGAGCACGGTCGGCACGATCTCGACCAGCCGCATCGCCGGTGCCGGATTGAACCAGTGCATGCCGACGACGTCCTCGGGCCGGCTGGTCGCCATCGCACAGTCGATGACGGGTAGCGACGAGGTGGTGGTCGCGAGGACCGCACCTGGGCGGGCCACCTTGTCGAGGTCGGTGAACAGCTCGCGCTTGACCGCCAGATCCTCGACGACGGCCTCGAGGACGAGGTCGCAGCCGCCGAGGTCGCCGAGGTCGGTGGTGGCCCGCAGGCGGCTCAGCGCGCCGTCGCGGTCCTGCTCCGAGAGCCGCCCCTTCGCGACCGCCGCGTCCAGCGACGTTCGCACCCGCGCCCGCACCCCGTCGGCGGCGTCCGGGCGCCGCGCCCGCACGATGACCTCGTGGCCCGAACGGGCCAGCACCTCCGCGATCCCCAGCGCCATCGTGCCGCTGCCCACCACGCCCACCCTCCGCACCGGGGGAACCTCGACGGCGGCCGCAGTCCCAGTGCCAACCGCAGTCCCAGTGCCAACCGCAGTCCCAGTGCCGACCACCTCGCCGGAATCCGGCGCCGTGTACGGGTAGAAGCCGCGGCCCGCCTTGCGCCCCAGCAGGCCGGCGGCGACGAGCTGACCGAGCAGCGGTGCCGGGGCGTGGCGATGGTCGCCGGTCTGCTCGTACATCGACGCGAGGATCGCCTGCGCCGCGTCGAGGCCGATCAGGTCGAGCAGGGCCAGCGGGCCCATCGGGTGCCCGCAGCCCAGCCGCATGGCCGCGTCGACGTCCTCCCGGGTGGCGAAACGCGACTCGACCATCCGCACGGCGTTGTTGAGGTAGCCGAAGAGCAGCGCGTTCACGATGAACCCGGCCCGGTCGGCCGCGACGACCGCGGTCTTGCCCGCCGCCCCCGCCAGCGCCACGACGGCCTCGAGCGCGTCGGGATCGGTCACCACCGTGCGCACGACCTCGACCAGCCCCATCACCGGCGCCGGATTGAACCAGTGCATGCCCAGCACCCGGGCGGGCCGCCCGGTCCCCGCGGCCAGCTCCGTCACCGACAGCGAGCTCGTGTTCGTCACGAGCACGGTCCCCGGCGGGCAGAGGGCGTCCAGGCGCGCGAACAGGGCCGCCTTGGCGTCCATCCGTTCGTCGATCGCCTCGATCACCAGGTCGCAGTCGGCGACGGCGGCCAGGTCGGTGCCCAGGCCGATGCGGGCGAGCAGGTCCTCCCGCGACGGTGGATCGAGGCGGCCATGGCCCTGCGCCCGGTCGAGGGAATGCGCCAGCCGCGCGCGGGCCCGCCGCAGGGATTCGTGGTCGCGTTCCACCCCGACCACGGCCAGGCCACGGTGGGCGAGGGTCTCGGCGATCCCGGCGCCCATCGTGCCGAGGCCGACCACGGCGATCCGTGGGCCACCGGGTCCGCCGGGCGCATCCTGCCGGGCGGACTCGTGCCGCTGGACGGACCCAGACCGCACGGCGGACCCAGACCGCACGGCGGACCCAGACCGCACGGCGGACCCAGACCGCACGGCGGACCCAGACCGCTGGGAGGACTCGGACCGCTGGGAGGACTCGGACCGCTGGGAGGACTCGGACCGCTGGGAGGACTCGGACCGCTGGGAGGACTCGGGCTGCTGGGAGGACTCGGCCATGCCACGCTCCTGCACGTCATCGCCGCCCCGCCACCTCGCCCGCGGGGCGGTCGGAGGCGAACCGCGGACCCGCCGATTCTCGCAGCGTTCCCGCGAGCCGGCCCAAGATCGGCCGCGACGATTCCAGACCGGGAATCACCTGGTTCGCCCCGGCGATTCACCGCTGGATCCGCCTGACCTGGACGTCGGAATTAGTGCGCCAGGTCGCAGGAAAAACGGGTGGGAACGAGCGGATGCACAAGCGGAAAAGCGCAGTCCGACGCTTCTCGGCGCCCCCGGTAAAGGCGCCGAAATCCTCAGAACAGGGTCGGAATGGACGGCTCGAGGCCGCGCAGTTCGTCGTAGTCGACGGTGGCGCAGCCCAGGCCGCGGTCGGCGGCCAGCAGCCGCGCCTGCGGAGTGATCGACTGGGCGGCGAGGATCCCGCGCACCGGGTGCGGCAGGGCCGGGTCCGCCTCCAGGCGGACGAGGTAGCGGGTCAGCTGCTCGACCCCGTCGATCTCACCCTTGCGTTTGATCTCGACAGCGACCGTGCTGCCGTCGCTGTCCCGGCAGAGCAGGTCCACCGGGCCGATGCCGGTCTCGTACTCGCGGCGCACCAGGCTCAGGCCCGGCGCGATGGCGTCCGGCCGGTCGGCGAGCAGGACCTGCAGATGCGCCTCGACGCCGTCCTTGCGCAGCCCCGGGTCGATCCCGAGCTCGTGCGAGGAGTCGTGCAGGATCTCCTCGACCGTGATGACGAGCTGCTCGGCGGCCTTGTTCGTCACCCGCCAGACGCCTTCTTCCTCGGCGATGACGCACGGCGGGCTCATCCAGTTCAGCGGCTTGTAGGCCCGGCCGTCGGCGTGGATCGACACCGACCCGTCCGCCTTGACGAGCAGCAACCGCACCGCGCTCGGCAGATGGGCGGTGAGCCGCCCCACGTAGTCCACACTGCACCGAGCGATGACGAGCCGCATGCGGTCACGGTATCGCGCCCGGTCCCTCCCGCTCCGACCAGGATGCGGGCCCACGAAGTGGTCCACCCGCCGGACCACACCGGCACCGAACCTCCCGGCGCCGGCCCCGCCGGCCCCGCCGGCCCCGCCGGGGCCGCCGGTGCGGTTCCTCGGCGCTCACT
>NZ_JALKFU020000528.1 GCF_023242965.2 Frankia sp. AgKG'84/4 | reverse complement strand
GCCGGGGGCACGGGCCGGCCGCCGACCCCGGATGCCACCCGGATGCCGCCCGCGGACGCCCGTCCCGCCGCGCCCAGGCCCGTCGACCCCTGGAACGGCCACAGTTCGCCGCGGCTGTGGCCGGTACCCGGGTCGAGCGAGCGCCCCGACCTGCATCGCTCGGACCCCGCCGGGCAGATCACGCCGTACCCCTCCACGCCGCCGAGGGGCTTCGGTGCCGACAACTACCATCCCACCGGTCCGGTTCGCGCCGCCGGGTCGGCGCCGAGCCGGGCGCAGCCTCCCCCGTCCCCGTCCACTGTCGCCGGGGCGGCTGCGTCCGCCCCGGCTCTCGGCCGGTCCGCGGGAGCGCGCCCGCCGGACGCACCTGGCGAGGCGGCGCCGGGACGCGGGCGTGCCGCGGCCCCGCCGGCCGGATCGGCCGAGGCGTGGAACCCGGTCGCCAGGGACTCGGGCTGGCGCAATCCGCTGACCGACACCGGCAGTTTCGTGCGGCCGGCGCCGCCGCCTGGCCTGCCCGGGTCGACTCCCGAACGCGACGATCCGTTGTCGGGGCCGCTGCCGGTGCTTCGCCGCCGGTCGACGGGACCGGCCGACGGGGGCACCGGGTGGCATACACCCGGCGCGCTGCCCATGGACCAGCCCTCGACCGCCCTGGAAGCCCGGTCCGGCCGGCCGACTCCGTCGGTGCGGCCGAGTCGCCCGGAGCTGGAGCCCGCGCCGGCGCAGGGCACCGGCCGGCCGCCCCGCCGGCCCGCCGCGTCGAGGAGACGATGACGACGGCGCGGCCGCTGTACCGGGACGACGCGCCCGGTTCCGGGCCGCAGCCAGGCGCCCGGCCGGCAGCCGATGGACCGGGCAAGCCCGGCCAGACCTCCGGCGGCGGCTCGCGACCGGGTCGGGGTGGGGCTGGCACGCCTGGCCGCCGCCCTGAGACTCCGGCCGAGATGACCTCGCTGGTGAACCGCCGAGCCGGCGGCCAGAGCCGCGGCGGTGCGCTCGCTGCGCCCGGCGACGGCGACAGCGGCTGGCAGCCGTCCCGATCGGTGCGCAGGACGGGGGCGCGCAGCGTGCCCGCGGACCGCCGCCGCACCCCCAATCCGGTGACGGACACCAACAGCCTGCAGCCGGTCGCCTCGACGTCCGGCGACCGTGCGGCGGACGACGGAGGTGTCGAGGACCGCGGCCCCGAGACCGGCGAGCGACGCCGGCGCTCCGGGGCCAGGGGGAGTGCGACCGGTCCTGGTGGCCGGCGCGCGGCGGCCCGCTCCGGCGGTGCGACAACCGGCTCCCACGCGGTGCCCCGGCGCCGCGCCGACCACCGCCACGCGGCCTCCTCGGCGTTGCTCGAACCCACCGACCGCTCGGCCGGTCCGCTCGACGACGAGGACGGGCCGCTGGCGGCGGACGCACTGGCCTGGCTGCGCCAGGGCTGGATCGGTCCGCTGGCCGTCGCCCTGGTCGTCGCCCTGCTTGGAGTGGGTGGCTACGCCCTGCTGAGCGGGCATGGCGGGGGTGGCGCGGCGCCGTCGGCGACCACGGCCGCCGACGTGTCGGCCACCGCGCTCCCGACGAACCCGGACGCGCTGACCGGCAAGGCGATGATCGACGGAAGCTGGCAGTGCCGACTGGTGACGGGCACCAACCCGTTCTTGCTGTCCAAGGACGTCGTCGGCGTACTTGTCGTCGCCAGAGCGGATGGCTCCTACAGTTGGCAGGGCGGAGCTGGCCAGTACACGATCACGGCGGTGGCGGGTAATGACGGCGGGAATGTGATCGGTGACGTGAAGTTCACCAGCGGCCCGCTGAAGGATCTGACCGGCACGCACATCGCGAAGCCGGGGGCCGGAATCCGTGGCCGGGCGCAAGGCACCCTTGAACTCAAAGCGAGCGGCTCCGCGCAGCATCGATTCTGCGGAGTGAACTGAGAACATTCGCCCCCCTGCCGAACGTGAGCAAGGTGTGCGAAATGTCGGTTGAGCCCGTCTTTGCATCTAGGTGATCTACTTGGTTTCGGACCCCGGTTGCCGGGTTTAAACCGGCGTAAGGCAGGATCAGGTGCCATGTTCAGGTCTTACCGTGCAGGTGGCTGGCAGTCTGCGGCCGCCGGTGACAACAATGACGCGGCCGGCGGAGTCGGCGGCCGCGCGCCGGCCGCCGGTGGGACCGGCCCAGGCTCGGTCAACCGGCGACATCTGCTGAGGTGGGCCGGGGGTGCCGCGGTGGCCGCCCCGGCCGCCGGCCTGCTCGCCGCATGTGGCGGCGGTTCCTCCAGCTCAGACGGACCGCGTACGGTGCGGATCGGCTATGTCGTGCCGCGTACGGGCAAACTCGGCCTCTACAGCATCGTCGAGTCCTACGTGATCCAGACGATGCGAACCTTGTTCGCCGATGGCATCAAGGTGGCCGGTCGGACCTACCCGGTGGAGATCATTCTCCGGGACTCCCAGTCCGACCGGCAGCGGGCCGGCGTCGCGGCCGCGGACCTTGTCTTCAAGGACAAGGTCGACCTGGTGCTCGTGGGTGGTACCTCGGACACCGCCATTCCGGTGTCCGACCAGTGCGAGATCAACCAGGTGCCCTGCATCTCCACCCTCGCGCCCTGGCAGTCCTGGTGGACCGGCCGGGGCGGGAACGTCGACATGCCCTTCCACTGGACCTATCACTTTTCGTGGGGGATGGAGGACATCGTCAACGATGCGGTGTCCATGTGGAAGCAGCTGGGCATCACCAAAGTGGGCCTGGTGTACTCCGACGATGATGATGGCCGTGCATTCGCCAGCCGGGACTTTGGAATTCCGACGATCAGTAACTACGGTTTCCAGGTCGTCTCGCCGGGCAACGGGGGCTTCGAGGCCGGGGCGACGTCGTTCGACGACTATGTCTCCGCGTTCAGGTCCCAGGAGGTCGGGGCGGTCATCGGCGTCGCGCAGGCGGCCGACTTCGCGACCCTGCAGCGGGCCATCCGTCAGGTCAGCACGTTCAGGCCGAAGGCGCTGACGATGTCGAAGGCGCTGGACCACCAGACCGACCTGCGCACCCTCGGCTCGAACGGTGATGGCCTGACCACGGAGATCGGCTGGTCGCCGTCTCATCCCTACCGCAGCTCGCTGAGCGGCAAGTCCTCCAAGGACCTCGCCGACGCCTTCGCCAAGGACCGGGGCCGGGCCTGGACGACCGGACTGGGCTTCAGCCACGCCCTGTTCGAGGTGGCGGCGAAGGCGCTCAGTGGCGCCGCGTCGCTGCAGAAGGAGGACATCGCCAGCGCGATCCGGGCCGTCGACGCCCAGACGATCGTCGGCCCGGTGGCCTTCGGCTCCCAGCAGAACGTGCCGAAGAACGTGGCGCGGATACCTGTCGTCGGCGGTCAGTGGGTCCAGGTCGAGAACGACTTCGCCCTGAAGATCGTGGACAACAGCGGCAACACCAAGGTCCCGCTGGGCGGCCAGCTCCGGGAGCTGCCGTCCCCGGCCTAGCGGTCGGTCGGGCCCGCAACGCGTGAGGGGCCCCGTGGCGAAAACCGTCCACGGGGCCCCTCACGCGTTGCGCGTCATGGTCTGACGCGCAACCCTGCTAGGCGCGGGCCGCGGCGCGGGACATGGTGTGCTCGACGACCGCGATCAGTGCGCTCTTGGTCGAGTCCCGGTTGCGGGCGTCGCAGGTGATGATCGGCACGGCCGGGCCGACCTGCAACGCCTCGCGGACGTCCTCGATCGAGTGCCGCAGGACGCCGTCGAAGCAGGATAATGCCCCGTGGAGTGGTGTAGATCGGTTCGCGTTCCGCTCTGCGTCTTTCGCTATTATGCGGCCTGAATA
>NZ_JALKFU020000527.1 GCF_023242965.2 Frankia sp. AgKG'84/4 | reverse complement strand
CTTCCGGTGGCGATGCGGGCGGTCACCGCGGGCTGGGACGTGGTCGGCGTCGAGGTGGACGTCGACCGGGCCGCGCGGTGTCGCCGGCGGGGCGCGCGGGCTCCGAGGGGAGGCGGGCCAGGTCGGGTCCGGTGAGTTCGCGCGCCGAGACCGCCCCGGTGCGCGCCGTCGGCAGGGGCTGGCCGGCAGCGTCGTCGAGGAACAGATCGTGCAGCGTCCGGTCGGCGAGGACGTGCTGCCACAGCGGCACCGGCCGGTGGTCGCTGACGATGACCCGGGTGTGTCCGCGGACGGTGACGAGCCATTCGCCGAACTCCTCGGCGTTGCTCACCGTCGCCGAGAGCGACACCAGCCGGACGTGCGCCGGCAGGTGGATGATGACCTCTTCCCACACGGCGCCGCGCTGGCGGTCGGCGAGGTAATGCACCTCGTCCATCACCACGTAGCCGAGGTTGTCGAGGCCGCCGCCGCCGACGGGGCCGGCGTAGAGCATGTTGCGCAGCACCTCGGTGGTCATCACCACGATCGGCGCGGAGCCATTGCGGGAGGTGTCGCCGGTCAGCAGGCCGACCGCGTCGGCGCCGTAGCGGGCCGCGAGGTCGGCGAACTTCTGGTTCGACAGCGCCTTGATCGGCGTCGTGTAGAAGCAGCGCGTTCCGGTGCTCAGGGCGAGGTGGGCCGCGAACTCGCCAACGACGGTCTTGCCCGCTCCCGTGGGCGCCGCGACCAGCACCCCGTCGCCGGCGGCCAACGCCGCCAGCGCCTCGTGCTGGAAGGGGTCGAGCCCGAAGGAAAGGCTGGCGGCGAACTCCACGAGAGCCTCAGGCGTGGAGGACACACTCGTCACCCTACGGGACTTCTCGAGGGAACCGCCCGGCCGGCGCGGCTCAGGTGATGTCGCCCGGGTCCACGCCCGGCGACGCCGCGCCGGCGCCGACCGGTGAGGTCGCCGCACTCGAGCTCGGCTGCCCGGCGTCGCCGGCCCGGGGGCGGGGCGGCTCGTCGAGGTCGAGGGGGGACGTCTCGTCGTCACCCAGGTCGGCGTACGGCGAGTCGTCGCCGCGCCGTGCCCTGCGCCGGTCGTTGAGCCAGCCGACGATCAGCGCGACCTCGTAGAGCAGCACCATCGGCAGGCCGAGGGCGAGCATCGTGAACGGGTCCTGGCTGGGCGTCACGATCGCGGCGAACACGAAGACGAGGAAGATCTCCGCCCGCCGCCAGGACCGCAGCCGCGCCGTGGTCACCACGCCGGCGAGGTTCAGCATGGCCACCAGCAGCGGCACCTCGAACGACAGGCCGAAGATCAGCAGCATCGCCTGGACGTAGCTGAGGTAACGGTTGCCGTCCAGGACGCTGACCAGGCCGTTCCCGCCGAAGCCGAGCAGCAGGCTCAGGCCCGTGGACAGGGTCAGGTAGGCGAACGCGGCGCCGGTGGCGAACAGGGCCACCGAGATCCCGACGAACGTGAGCGACCAGCGCCGCTCGTGCCGGTGCAGGCCGGGGGTGATGAACGACCAGAGCTGGTAGAGCCACACCGGCGAGGACACCACCGCCGCCGCGATCATGGAGATCTTCAGCCGGATGGTGAAGGCGTCAAGGATCCCGAAGAAGTACAGCGTGCAGTCGGACGTCGCCTTGCCCTCGGGGGTGAACCGCTTGCTGGCCGGCAGGTCACAGTAGGGCGCCTTGAGCCAGTTGAAGATATGCGGTTCGAGGATGAAGCAGACGACGGCGGCGACCGCGAACGCCAGCAGCGCGACCGCGATCCGGTTACGCAGCTCACGGAGATGCTCCGTGAGCGGCATGCGACTGTCTTCGACCGTGCGGGTCCGCCGGTGGTGCACCGAGGCGAGGAGCCTGCGGGGCGTGGGCATCCCTGGCACGTCGGGGTCTCCTGGTCGAGGGGGAGGAAACCGCCGGCGCGGGCGGCCGGCGGCGGACGCCGGGCGACGCTGCGCCGCCTCGCCGCCGGAGTCAGTGCTTGTCGGCTACCGGGGCGGAGCCGTTGACGGAGGAGGTCACACCGGCCTGGGCAGCGGCCTGCGCGGGCGCGGCGGGCGCGTCGATGGGCAGCGGCGCCGGGGTGACCGGCTGGGCCGGCTGGTCGTCGTCGCGAAGGCCCTTGGTCTCGGCCTTGAAGATGCGCAGGGATCGGCCGAAGGACCGCGCCGCGTCGGGGAGCTTCTTCGAGCCGAACAGCACGAGCACGACGAGCGCGATGATGATGATCTCGGTGGTGCCCAGGTTTGGCATGGTCGGCGTCCTCCGATGAGGGTTACCCGCCCCGGTGCGGCGACGGATGCGATCGATGCTACGTCCGCCAGCCTAGGAGGCAAGAGACGGCCTGCGGGTATCTCGCAGATGACAGCTACGCTACGAAGCCGGCATCTACGACGAAGGGTAGCCGTCACGGGACGCTCTGGCCATCTCGAGCCGCACCAACCAGCCAGAAGTGTCAGAACGCGGCGCCCGCGGTCAGGGCGTGCGCTGCGCCAGCCGGGTCGCGACGTCGGCGTGCTCCAGCCGAGCCGAGAGCGCGGCGGTGTCCGCGGCCAGCGCGGAGGCCTGGGACGAGAGCTCGGCGAGCGCACGGCGCACGCCGCGCACCTTCTGCCACACCCGCCAGGCGCACAGTGCGACCAGCAGCAGTCCACCGAGGATCAGCACGACGTATACGAGCGCCCAGAGCACGTCGATCAGCTTACCGCCTGGCCTCGGGGGTCACGGTGCCCGCCGGGTCCGGGTGGGCGGCCGGGTCCAGCGGACCGGGCGGGTCCAGCGGGCCGGGCGGGTCCGGCGCGAGGCCGTAGGCGGCCAGGGCGCGCCGGGCCAGGTCGTGCACCTCGGCGGCGAGCTCCCGCGGCTCGACGATCCGCGCGTCCGCGCCGAGGCCGAGGACCAGCCGGTGCAGCCAGGAGGTCTCCCCCGCGTACAGGGTCACCCGCAGGCGGCGCCCAGGCAGCTCGCGGGTCTCGGCCACCGGGTAGTAGTCGGCGACCCAGCGGGCCGCCGGGGCGAGCTCGAGCACGACCCGCACGTCGCCGGGCCCGGGCCGGTAGATGCCGTCGCTGGTGTCACGGGAGATCGCCTGCGGCGGCGGGTCGGCCGCGGCGTCGAGCAGGCGCACGCCGTCCGGGCCCTCGATGCGGTCCAGCCGGAACAGGCGCACCGCCTCCGCCTGGTGGCACCAGCCCTCCAGGTACCACCGGCCGTCGCGCAGCAGCACCCGCATCGGGTCAACGTCACGCTCGGTCAGCTCATCCCGGGACCAGACGAGGTAGCGCAGATGGACCCGACGCCGGTCCCGCAGCGCCCGCTGGACCGCGGCGAGCACCTCGTCGTGGGCGTCGAGGCTGACCCGCACCTGCCCGGCGGCGCTGCCGCCCGCACCCACCGCCTTCTCCAGCTTCTCCAGCGCGCGGTCGAGCTCGTCGCGGCTGGCCAGACCCGGCACGTCGGCGAGCGCCCTGGCGGCGACGACGAGCGCGGTGGCCTCGTCCACCGACAGCCGCAGCGGCCGGTCGAGGGTCTGCGGGTCGGCGACGGTGATCTGGTCGCCCGAGTAGCTCAGGTCGATGAGGTCACCGGGCGCGCCGCCGGGCAGCCCGCAGACGAACAGCAGGTCCAGGTCGTCACGCAGCTGGCGCGCGGTGATGCCGAACGCGTCCGCCGCCGCCGACATCGACACGCCGGGATGCGCGCGCAGCCAGGGGACGAGGGCGAGCAGCCGACTGAGCCGGTCGGTCGCGGCGCTCACGCTCATCGCCCGCCCACCGCGGGCGCGGTGACGGCCGGCTCCTCGGCGGGCCCACCCGCGG
>NZ_JALKFU020000526.1 GCF_023242965.2 Frankia sp. AgKG'84/4 | reverse complement strand
GCGCGGCGGGGCGGCCCGGCGCTCATTCCCGCTCCGGCGGCGACGGGGTCGCCCCGGCCGGCGTCGTCTCCGCCGCCGTCCCGACCGACCCGGACCCGACCGACCCGGACCCGACCGACCCGGTCCCGATCGACCCGGACCCGACCGACCCGGGCTCCGTACCGGCGCGGGCCGGCGCGGGGCCGGGCTGCTCGGCCACGGATGGCAGCGCCGACCGGCCGCGGCGCACCGCGCCCGCGCCCGTGCGCTCCAGTCGCTGCTCCACCCGGGTCGACGAGGCAAGCTGCCAGGGCACGCTGGTGACCATCACGCCCGGCTGGAACAGCAGGCGGGCCTTCAGCCGCAGCGCGCTCTGGTTGTGCAGCAGGTGCTCCCACCAGTGTCCGACGACGTACTCGGGGACGTAGACGGCGACGACGTCGCGCGGGCTCTCCCGCCGGATGCGGGCGACGTAGTCCAGCACCGGGCGGGTGACCTCCCGGTAGGGGGAGGCGAGCACGACGAGATCGATGGTGATGGCGCGTTCGTCCCAGGCGGCGCGCAGCCGGTCGGCGTCGGCCTGGTCGACCGCGACGGTCAGCGCGACGAGGCTGTGCGGCCGCGAGGCCTTCGCGTAGGCCAGCGCCCGCAGCGTCGGCGCGTGGATCTTGCTGACCAGGACGACGGCGCGGATCCGGGACGGCAGGGTCGGCGGGCCGGGCTCGGGGGTGAGCTCGACGGCGACGCGGTCGTAGTGGCTCCGGATGCCGCGCATGCCGACGAAGATGATCGGGATGGCGAGGCAGACGATCCAGGCCCCGTGGGTGAACTTGGTGACCAGGACGAGGACGAGGACCGTCCCGGTCATGCAGGCACCGAGGAAGTTGATCGTCTGCGACCGGCGGATGCGCCGGCGGCCGGCCGGGTCGGCGGCGGCCGGGGCGTCCGAGCGCAGGATGCGCGCCCAGTGCCGGACCATGCCGGTCTGGCTGAGGGTGAACGAGATGAACACCCCGAGGATGTAGAGCTGGATCAGCTGGGTGACCTGCGCGTGGAACACGATGATGAGCAGCACCGCGAAGCCGGACAGCAGGACGATGCCGTTGGAGTAGGCCAGCCGGTCGCCGCGGGTGTGCAGCTGGCGGGGCAGGTAGCCGTCGCGGGCGAGGATCGAGCCGAGCACCGGGAAGCCGTTGAACGCGGTGTTCGCGGCCAGCATGAGGATCAGCGTGGTGACGGTGGCGATGTAGACGAAGCCGGGCGAACCGTGGCCGAACACGGCGGCGGCCACCTGGGTGATCACCGTCGGCTGGTCGCCGTGGGCGCCGATCAGGTCCGCGGTGTGCTCGGCGACGTGCACGTGCGAGATCAGGGCGAGCGCGCTCACGCCGGCGAACATGGTGACGGCGAGGACGCCCATCATCAGCAGTGTGGTCGCGGCGTTGCGGCTCTTCGGCTTGCGGAAGGCGGGCACGCCGTTGCTGATCGCCTCGACGCCGGTGAGCGCGGTGCAGCCGGACGCGAACGCGCGCAGCACGAGGAAGGCCAGCGCGAACCCGGCGTAGTCGTGCTCGGCGACCACCGTGTAGCCGGCACTCTCGGCCCGCGGAGTGTCACCGAGAGCGGCCTGCACCAGACCGACGACGATCATGACGAAGACGCCGACGACGAAGCCGTAGGTGGGAATCGCGAACGCGCTGCCGGACTCGCGCACGCCGCGCAGGTTCACCATCGTCAGCACGACGACGATGACCACAGCGATGAGGACGCGGTGCGGGGCGAGGCCGCTCACGGCGGAGGTCAGGTTGGCGACACCGGCGGACACCGACACGGCGACGGTCAGCACGTAGTCGACGAGCAGGGCGCTGGCGACGAGCAGCCCGGCGCGCGGCCCGAGGTTGGTCGAGACGACCTCGTAGTCGCCGCCGCCGCTGGGGTAGGCGTGGACGTTCTGCCGATAGGAGGCGACCACCGTCAGCATCAGCACGATGACGGCGCCGGCCAGCCAGGGTGAGATGTGGTAGAAAGCCAATCCGCCCAGTGACAGGACGAGCAGAATCTCCTCGGTGGCATAGGAAACCGAGGACAGCGCGTCACTGGCGAAAACGGGCAACGCCACGCGCTTGGGAAGCAGAGTTTCCCCGAGCCGGTCGCTGCCAATCGGACGACCGACGACGCCGCGCTTCAGGCGGTCCGTGAGCGCCACGCGGCGATGCTACCGACGCAGCGTTCCGCGATGAGTAGTTGTGACATGGCACACACCAGCGTGCCTGGGCGGTGGCGCCGTGCCTGGCCGACCATCGGCGTCGGCCACTGGAACGTCCTGGGACGACCCGCACCACCAGGGCCGGATGGGGCTACCCTCAACCCTCGTGCATGTCGTGATCCTCGGCTGTGGCCGGGTTGGCTCCGCCCTCGCCCGGGGCGTCGAGCGCCTCGGGCACTCCGTGGCGATCATCGATCAGAACGCGGCGGCCTTCGGGCGGCTGCCCACGGACTTCACCGGCCAACGGGTCACCGGGGTCGGTTTCGACCGCGACACCCTCGTGGAGGCCGGCATCGAGCGCGCGGCGGCGTTCGCCGCGGTCTCCAGCGGCGACAACTCGAACATCATCTCGGCGCGCGTCGCCCGGGAGATGTTCGGCGTGGAGCGGGTCGTCGCCCGCATCTACGATCCGCGCCGCGCGGAGGTCTACGAGCGTCTCGGCATCCCCACCGTCGCGACCGTTCGCTGGACCCGCGACCAGATCCTCGGCCGGCTGCTGCCGGAGGCGGTGACCGCGGCCTGGTCCGATCCGTCGGGGACGGTGCTGCTCACCGCCATCACGCCCGGTCCGGGCTGGGTCGGGCGCAGGGTGCGGGAGGTGGAGGAGACGGCCGGCGTGCGGGTCGCCTGCGTCACCCGGTTCGGCGAAGGGGTCCTGCCGGGCGCCGGCACCCTCGTCCAGGACGGCGACGTGCTGCACGTCGCCGTCACGAAGGCGCGTGCCACCGAGGTCGACTCGGTGCTGCGCCACGGTCCCGAGGAGGGCTGAGCCATGAGCACGCGCCGGGTGGTGATCGCCGGTGCCGGCAAGGTCGGCCGTTCCATCGCGGCCGAGCTGCTGGAGAACGGCGCCGAGGTCCTCATCATCGAGCGGGATCCGCAGAAGGTGCGCCTCGACGCGCTGCCCGGCGCCCGGTGGCTGCTCGCCGACGCCTGCGAGCTGGCACAGCTCGACGCGGCCGGGCTGAGCGACTTCACCGTGCTCGTCGCCGCCACCGGAGATGACAAGGTGAACCTCGTCGTGTCGTTGCTGGCGAAGACCGAGTTCGGCGTGCCGCGGGTCGTCGCGCGGGTGAACCACCCGAACAACGAGTGGCTGTTCACCGAGTCGTGGGGGGTGGACGTCGCCGTGTCCGCGCCGCGGCTGCTCACCGCGCTCGTCGAGGAGGCGGTGAGCGTCGGCGACCTGGTCCGCCTCATGCGCTTCCGCCAGAGCGACGCGTCCCTCGTCGAGCTGACCCTGGCTGAGGACGGCCCGGTCACCGGGCGGCGGATCGGTGAGATCGACCTGCCGCCGGACACCGCGCTGGTGGTCATCCTGCGCGACGGACGGGCGGTGATCCCGTCCCCGGACGCGACGCTGGAGTGCGGCGACGAGGTGCTCGCGGTCGCGACCAGCTCCGAGGCGGAGGAGGCGCTCGCGCGTCTGCTCGGCCCGGCACCACAGGCCAGGGCCATCACCGGCGGCTGACGGACACCGCCCGCCGGCGGGTACGGACCCGGGTCAGCGCCCCAGGTGGCGGGGCTCGACGGTGCCGTCGGCGCCCGGCGGCTCGCCGCTGACGGGGCCGCCC
>NZ_JALKFU020000525.1 GCF_023242965.2 Frankia sp. AgKG'84/4 | reverse complement strand
GCCGACGGCGCCGCTGAGCACGCCGCCGCTGAGCACGCCGCCGCTGAGCACGCCGCCGCTGAGCACGCCGCCGCTGAGGACGCCGCCGCTGAGGACGCCGCCGCAGACACCGACGTCACCGGGTTCTCGGGAAGAGCCCACGTTGTCGGCTAGCCGCCGCAGGTACCGTCCAGGCGTGCGGCTGGGCTCCTTCAACGTGATGCACGGTCTGTCCCTCGCCGACGGCCGGGCCGATCCGGTGCGCTTCGCGGCCGCTGTCGCGGGTCTGGGTGCCGACGTCCTCGGTCTGCAGGAGGTCGACGTCGACCAGCCGCGTTCCGGCCGGTGTGACCTGGCCGCGCAGGCGGCGGCGGCGCTCGGTGCGGCCGACGACGACTGGTACTTCGCCCCGACCGTGTTCGGCACCCCCGGCGAGCGCTGGCGGCCGGCGACGGGAGCGCGTGAGCCCGGCGAGCCGGCCTACGGCATCGCGCTGGTCAGCCGGTTCCCGGTCACCGAGTGGCGGATCATCGAGCTTGGCCGGGCGCCGGTGCGGTCCCCCATCGCGCTCCCGGGTGGTCCGGGGGGCCGCAGCCGGCTGGTCATGCTGGACGACGAGCCCCGGGTCGCGATCGCCGCCCTGATCGACTCGCCGGCCGGGCCGCTGACCGTCGTGAACACCCATCTGTCGTTCGTGCCGGGCTGGAACGCCGTGCAGCTCGTGCGCCTCGCCCGCCGGCTCGCCGACGTCGACGGACCGCTGGTCGTCCTCGGCGACCTGAACCTGCCGGGGCGGCTGCCGGGCCTGCTGACCCGCTGGCACCGCCTGGCCGTCACCCCGACCTACCCGGCGCCCGCGCCGCGCCTCCAGCTCGATCACGTGCTGGCCCGCGGCCAGGTCGGCGCCGTCACCGCTGTCCGCTGCCAGCGCACGGAGATCTCCGACCACCGCGCCCTGCTCGTCGACCTCGACGCCGCGCCGTCGCGCGCCTGACCGCCTCGCCCGCCCGCGCACGACGCCCGTGGCCGGCGGTCGCCATCACCGGCGTGGCGATCACCATCACCCGTCCAGCGGTCGCCGTCAACCGTCTGGCGGTCGCCGTCACCTCGCCGGGGTGAGCAGAGCCGCCAGGTGCTGTTCGGACAGTGGCGCCGGGCGGACGATCCCGCCGGTGCGGACGTAGAGGAAGGCCGCGTCGACAGCGGACGGGTCGACGCCGCGCAGCCGGGCCCAGGCCAGCCGGTAGACCGCGAGCTGAAGCTCGTCCGCGGGTGACTGGCCGGTCTTCCAGTCGACGACCTCCCACCGGCCGTCCCCGAGGTCGTACACGGCGTCGATGCGGCCGCGCACGATCCGCCCGGCGAGCGGCAACTCGAAGGGTTCCTCGATCGCGAACGGGCGGCGGGCGCCGTACGGGGTGCGCAGGAACGCCTCGCGCAGCTCGCCCAGGTCGTCCTCGGTCAGCTCGGCGTCGCGGGCGCCGGGTAGGTCATCGTCGCCGATCAGCGCCCGGTGGTCGAACAGCTCCTGGACCCAGGCATGGAAGCGGCTGCCGCGCCGGGCCGCCGCCACCGGCTGGCGGGGCAGCGGGCGGACGAGTTCGCGGGCGAACGCCGCCGGGTCAGCGTGCATCCGGACGATCTCCGAGGCCGTCAGGTTCGCTGGCAGCGGCACGTCGAGCATCGGGAGGCGGGCGGCGCGTTCCTCGGCCAGGAGCAATGTCGCCTCCTGGTCCAGCTCGGCGAGTAGCGCCCGATCGGTCCCGGTCAGCCCCGGCGGATCGCCGCCATCGCCGCCATCGCCCCCATCGCCGCCATCGCCGCCATCGCCGCCTGAGGACACGCGCTCGCCGCCCAGGGACGCGGCGAGCGCGGCGTCCAGGCAGGCGACGACTTCCCGGGCGGCCTCGCGGCGGCGCGCGTGCGGCTCGGCTTCGTACGGGGCCGGCCAGGCGAACTCCCGGGGTGTTGCAAGCGCCGGGTTGACACGTTCCGGTGGGCGCGGCGCCCAGTGGTCGACCCGGCCGCCGCCGGCACGGGCATGCCCGGCGAGCTCGTCGAGGAACACCGACGCGCCGCGCGGGCGCTTCTGCGTCGGCCCCCACCAATGGCCGCTGGCGAGCAGCAGCGACTTCGCCCGGGTCACCGCGACGTAGGCGAGGCGGCGTTCCTCCCGCTCGGCGTAGGCGGCGGCGTCGGCGGCGTACTCGTCGTGATCGGCCTTCTGGTCGGACGCGGTGACGGCCGGCAGATCGGCCGCGTCGCCGCGCAGCGGCACCGGCAGCACTCCCGCCGACGTCGTCCACTGGTCGCGGACGGTGACGTCAGGAAAGACCGTCCGGCTCAGGTTCGGCACGGCCACGACCTCCCATTCGAGGCCTTTGGACCGGTGCATCGTCATCAGGGCGACGGCGTTCGCGCCGGACGGACCGGTGACGTCGAGGCCGCGCTCGTGTTCGCGGGCCGCGCGCAGGAAGCCGAGGAACGCGTGCAGCGAGGTCGTCCCGTCCGGGTCGGTGAACGCGGCGGCGACGTCGAGGAAGGCCGCGACGTTCTCCTGGCGGCGGGCGCGCACGGCCGCGTCGGAGGCGGTGAGCTCCACGTCCAGGCCGATCGTGGCGATGACCCGGTGCAGCAGGTCGAGCAGGCCCTCGCCGATGTGCCCGCGCAGGGCCGCGATCTCGGCGGCGAGCCGGCCCAGCCGCAGCCGGCCCTCCGGGGACATCTCCGGCCCCGGATCGCCGAGGACGTCGGACAGCGCGACGACGTCCGCCGGGTCGACGTCGGCGACCGCCGCCGCGAGCGGATCCTCCCGTCCCGGCGGGTCGGGTTCCCGATCCCCCGGCTCGTCGCCCCCGCCACCGGGGGCCAGGCCAGTTGGCTCTGACGAGTCAGGCGGGACAGACGAGTCGGGCGGGACAGACGAGTCAGGCGGGACAGACGAGTCGGGCGGGCGACGCACGACCTCGCGGGCGTGGCGGCCGAGCGCGGCGAGGTCCCGGGCGCCCAGACGCAGCCGCGGGCCGGTCAGCAGCCGGACCAGCGCCGCGTTCGCCGTGGGCGCGTCGAGGACCTCGAGCATCGCCACGATCTCGGCGACCTCGGGCACGGTGAGCAGTCCGGTCAGCCCGACGACCTCGACCGGCAGGCTCACCGCCTGCATGGCGGTGAGCAGCGGCGCGATGTCCCCCCGGGCCCGGACGAGGACCGCGATGTCGCCGGGGGACGTGCCCGCGTCGACGACCCGGCGCAGCCGCGCGGCGATCCAGGACACCTCGTCGGCCCACGTCTCGTGCAGGGCCACGACCGTCTCGCCGCGTTCGGCGACGTCGGCCCTTGGCCGCAGCTCGACGACCCGGTGGCGGGCCCGCAGCGGCGCCGCGACGGTGTTGGCGAGCTCGAGGAGCCGCCCGCCGCTGCGCTGGTTCACGGACAGCTCGTAGACGACCGACGGCGTGCCGTCCGCGCGCGGGAAGTGGCTCGGGAAGTGGTCGAGGTTCGCCACCGACGCGCCGCGCCAGCCGTAGATCGCCTGGCAGGGGTCGCCGACGGCGGTGACCGGATGGCCGCCGCCGAACAGGCCGGTCAGCATGCGGCGCTGGGCGACCGAGGTGTCCTGGTACTCGTCGAGCAGGACGACCGCGGCGCGGGCCCGTTCGGCCCGGCCGACCTCCGGCATCGTCTCGGCGAGGAGGGCGGCGTAGGTGACCTGGTCGCCGAAGTCGAGCACGTCCCGGTCCCGGCGGGCCGCCCGGTACTCGGCGACCAGCGCGGCGAGTTCACGCCGCCCACGGGTCGCCAGCGCCCAGCGCCGCAGCCGGTCCTGGACGCCCTTGGTGCGCGCCCGGCCGGCGGCCGCGACC
>NZ_JALKFU020000524.1 GCF_023242965.2 Frankia sp. AgKG'84/4 | reverse complement strand
CTCCTGGCCGTGCTCGTCGTGCGCCAACCGGCTCATCCTCCGCCCCCAGCCTGGCGCGGCGGCATCCGGCGAACCGGCCCCGCGCGCGGCGTCTCGCCGGATTCGACGGCCGTGGTGGCCCGGGAATCCGCGTTCCCCCAAGCCACCCTAAGGGGCCGCGTCGGAGGGCCGCTTCGCCGGATCCGTCCGGCCGGCGGGCGCGTCAGAGGGTTCGGCTACGCCGCTGGTCCGGGCAGGTCGTAGACGCCGGCGAGGTCGGCGTCGCGGGCCGCGAGGCGGCGGGCCAGATCGAGGATGACCCGGCACTGCTTCACCGAGGCGTCGTCCTGCATGGTGCCGTCGACCATCACGGCGCCGGTGCCGTCACCCATGCTCTCGACGACCCGCTTCGCCCAGGCGACGTCCTTCACCTCGGGGCTGAAGACCTTCTTCGCGATGTCGATCTGGACCGGGTGCAGCGACCAGGCGCCGACCGCGCCGAGCAGGAACGCGTTGCGGAACTGGTCCTCGCAGGCCAGGGTGTCGGCGATGTCGCCGAACGGCCCGTAGTACGGCATGATCCCGTGCGCGACGCAGGCGTCGACCATCCGGGCGAGGGTGTAGTGCCACGGGTCCTGCTGGAAGGTGGCGCGCGGGGCGGCCGGGTCGTCCGGCGTGGGGTCCTGGCGCACCAGGTAGCCGGGGTGGCCGCCGCCGACGCGGGTGGTCTTCATCCGCCGGTCGGCGGCGAGGTCGGCGGGGCCCAGCGACAGGCCCTGCATGCGCGGCGAGGCCGCGCAGATCTCCTCGACGTTGCTGACGCCGCGGGCGGTCTCCAGGATCGCGTGCACGAGGATCGGCCGGGTGAGGTTCGCCTTCGCCTCCAACTGCGCGAGCAGCCGGTCGACGTAGTGGATGTCCTCGGCACCCTGAACCTTCGGCAGCATGATCACATCGAGCTTGGCGCCGATGGCGGGCACGAGCGTGAGCAGGTCGTCCAGGCCCCAGGGCGAGTCGATGCTGTTCACCCGGACCCAGAACTGGGTGTCACCGAAGTCGGTGCCGCCCTCGACGATCTTGATGAGGCCCTCGCGGGCCGCGAGCTTGTTGTCCGCCCGGACGCCGTCCTCGAGGTTCCCGAGCAGCACGTCGACCTTGGGAATGAGGGTCGGCAGCTTCGCGGCCATCTTCGCGTTGCTGGGATCGAAGAAATGGATCACCCTGGACGGCCGCCACGGGATATCCCGCGGCGGCACCGGCGCGCCCACAGCGAGCGGAGCGAAGAAGTCCTTGGCACTGCGCATCTGAAGTCTCCCGGGTGGGCAACCTGGCTGGTGTGCGGGTGTGACTACCAGTGATCAGCACGACGCCCGACGGCGAGCGACACTACCAGCTCGACGATTCACTCGCTTTCATTGCAATTACCGACGGTGACACATGTGACCGCCCACGCGGACCGCCGCACCGGGCCCGCCCATCTGGTTTATTGATGACGACTATTGCTCGGCGCGGAGCTGGGCCGCGCCAGACTCGTGCCACCGAACGACGCGCCCGCCGGAGTGATGATGTCCCTGTCGACTGACGGCCCGCCGGCCACCGCCGGCTTCCTCCCGCTGCGCGACCTCGTGGTGGTCGGGCTGGAGCAGGCGGTCGCGGCCCCGATCGCGACCCGCCACCTCGCCGACCTCGGCGCCCGGGTGATCAAGGTGGAGAACCCGCGCGGCGGCGACTTCGCGCGCGACTACGACCGGGCCGTGCACGGCGAGCTGTCCGCGCACTTCACCTGGGCGAACCGTGGCAAGGAGTCGGTCAGCCTGAACTTCCGCGACCCGCGCGGCGCGCAGGTCCTGGAGCGGCTGTTCGCCCGCGCCGACGTGGTCGTGCAGAACCTCGCCCCGGGCGCGGCGCAGCGCTACGGGTTCGCCGCCGAGCAGCTCGCCACCCGCTTCCCCCGGGTCGTGGCCGTCGACATCTCCGGCTACGGCGAAGGCGGGCCGCTGTCTCACAAGCGGGCCTACGACCTGCTCGTCCAGGCCGAGGCCGGCTCCTGCGCCATCACCGGCGACGGCGAGGCCAAGGCCAAGCCGGGCATCCCGCTGGCCGACATCGGCGCGGGCATGTACACGGTGATGTCGGTCCTCGCCGCGATCCACGCCCGCACCGCCACCGGACGCGGGGCGGCGATCTCCGTGAGCCTGTTCGACACGGTCGTCGAGTGGATGAGCTACACCATGAACATCACCCTGGGCACCGGCGAGGAGCAGGTGCCCAACGGCGTGAGTTCCCCGGCGGTCTCGCCCTACGGCTCCTATCCGACCTCCGACGGGTTCAACGTCGTACTCGGCACGACGAACGACGGCGAGTGGCAGCGCCTCGCCCGCACCGTGCTGGGGCGCGACGACCTCGCCGATGACCCGACGCTCGCCCACAACGACGACCGGGTCCGGTTGCGGCCCCGCATCGACGAGGCCATCCGCGCCTGGACGACGACGGTGACCGTCGAGCGGGCCCAGCAGATCCTCGACGACGCCGGGCTCGGCAACGCCCGCCTCAACGGGGTGCGGGACGTCATCGACCATCCGCATCTGGCCGCCCGGGACCGCTGGCGAGAGGTCGCCACGCCGGCCGGGCCATGGCGCGCGCCGCTGCCGCCACCGATCACCAGTGGCTGGACGTCGCCGATGGGCGCCGTGCCGGGCCTGGGCGAGCACACCGATGCGGTGCTGGCCGAGATCGGGTTCACCGCGGACCAGATCGCCGAACTGCACGCGGACAAGGTGGTCTGAGGAGGACCGATGAAGATCGACTCTACGCTGGGCAACGACATCGACGCGACGCCCTCGGGCGCGCGGGCACTGGAGGCCGCCGGCTACGACGGCGTCTGGGTCGGTGAGCTCGGCCACGACCCGTTCCTGCAGCTCCTGCAGGTCGCCCAGAACACCGAGCACGTCACCCTGGGCACGTCGATCGCGATCGCGTTCGCCCGCAGCCCGATGACCACCGCCTACTCGGCGTACGACCTGGCGAAGCACTCGAAGGGCCGGTTCGTCCTCGGCCTCGGCTCGCAGGTCAAACCGCACATCGAGCGCCGGTTCTCGATGACCTGGTCGAGCCCGGCCGCCCGGATGCGCGAGTTCATCCTCGCCCTCAAGGCGATCTGGACCGCCTGGCAGGACGGCTCGAAGCTCGACTTCCAGGGCGAGTTCTACACCCACACGCTGATGACACCGTTCTTCTCCCCGACGGCGCACGAGTACGGCCCGCCGCCGGTGTACCTCGCCGGTGTGAACACGGCGATGACCGAGGTCGCGGGCGAGGTCGCGGACGGGTTCTTCGTGCACCCGTTCACCACCCGGCGCTACGTCGAGGAGGTGACCCTGCCGGCGCTGCGGCGCGGCCGCGCCAAGGTGGACGCGACCCTGGACGGCTTCGAGATCGCCGGCCCGTCGTTCGTCGCCACCGGGCGCACGCAGGAGGAGCTGGCGAAGGCGATCACCGGGACCCGCAAGCAGATCGCCTTCTACGCCTCCACCCCGGCCTACCGGCCCGTGCTGGAGCTGCACGGCTGGGGTGAGCTGCAGCCGGAGCTGACCCGGCGGTCGAAGGCCGGCGAGTGGGACGCCATCGGCGACCTCATCGACGACGACATACTGCACACGTTCGCTCTCGTCGGCACACCGGCCGAGGTCGGACCCCAACTGGTCGCGAAGGTCGGCGACTACGCCACCCGGACGACCTTCTACACGCCCTACGACATCGCCCCGGATCTGCTGGCCGAGCTACACGAGCGAACCCGGCACTGATCTGCCCGGCACTGATCTGCCCGGCACTGATCTGCCCGGCACTGATCTGCCCGGCACTGATCTGCC
>NZ_JALKFU020000523.1 GCF_023242965.2 Frankia sp. AgKG'84/4 | reverse complement strand
GGCGGGACCCGCGGCCAGGGAGCCGGCGAGCAGGGCGCCGGCGAGCGCGGTCAGCGCACCGGTCCGAGCGACCGACGCTGGTGAGGTCACCCGCCGGACACTACGCAAGCCGTGCCGGCAGCGGGGTCGCGTGGTCCGGGTGCGTGGCCGCTGCCGCACTTCGGTTGGCGCGGGCGGAGTGCGGGCCGACGTCCGCGGTGGCGGTCACCGGGCAGCTGTGTCACCGTATGGCGCGAGGTGCCAGCCCGGCGGTGCTCCGCGTGGACTGTCACCGGATCGCCTGCCGTGGACCCGGCAGACCTGGACAGACGCGCCTGGCTGGCGCGGCGGGAAGCGGCGGGGGCGCCGATGCCGCGCCCGGCGGTCGGCTGCCTGAACCGTCCGGTTGTGTGAACTGTGCGGCATCGCGTTGTGGCGATGCCGACCGGGTGGCTCGGGCGGGAGGTGGCTTCCGCGACACTGGGAGGGGCAACGGTCGTCATGCGCGGTACCCGTTCGGGTAACCGCCCGCGGCCGTGGCGCGTACCCGTGCGGGCTACCCACGCCCGCACCGCCCGCCGGCGGCCTGGCCAGCGTCGGCGGCCGGGAGCGGCGCACACACGGCAGCCGTCCGGAACGGACCGGGCGGGCCTGAGCATGAAGGAGACAGGGAGCGGAGTGGACCTTGAGTTCGATGTGACCATCGAGATCCCCAAGGGGCAGCGCAACAAGTACGAGATGGATCACCACACCGGGCGTATCCGGCTTGACCGGATGCTGTTCACCTCCACCCACTACCCCTCGGACTACGGCTTCATCGAGGGGACCCTGGGGCGGGACGGTGATCCACTGGACGCGCTGGTCCTGTTGGAGGAGCCCACCTTCCCCGGCTGTCTCGTCCGCTGCCGGACGATCGGCATGTTCGAGATGACCGACGAGAAGGGCCCGGACGACAAGGTGCTGTGCGTCCCGGTGGCGGACGTCCGCCAGGAGCACCTGCGGGATCTGCGGCACCTGCCGGAGTTCGACCGCCTGGAGATCCAGCACTTCTTCGAGGTCTACAAGGACCTGGAGCCCGGCAAGTCGGTCGAGGGCGCCTCCTGGGTGGACCGCAAGGAAGCCGAGCGGGAGATCCTGGCCTCGATCAAGCGGCTGCACGACGCCGAGGCACAGGAGTCCGGCGAGCACGAGGAGGCCGAGCCGAAGTCCGCGTGACCGGCCGACCCGCACGACGGCGACGCCTCTTCATGCACCGGCCCCGACGGGCCGCGTGGATGAAGGGGCGAACGCCGCGGCCTGCGGCGATCGGGTGGGTCGGCGGCTGCGAAGGTATCGGCAGACCATGACCGCCCGGGGAGAGTGAGCCGGAGGCGGGGATTGAACCCGCGACCTATCGCTTACGAGGCGATTGCTCTGCCACTGAGCTACTCCGGCGATCGGCCGGGAAGGTACCGGCCGGGGTTGAGTATGCCAGACGGCGATGCGGGTCGGCGCTGACGGTGGCCGTATGCCGGTCGCCGTGACCGCCCGCCGATCCACGCGGGCCAGCGCAGCCTTCCATCTCTGCTACCTAAAGTAAGCAAACCCTCGCTTTAGGTGAGAATTCGCGCGCATTGGCGTGTTGAAGGGCGCAAATCGGCACCCCGGTCGAAGTGGTTCCGGAGAGGATGCGTAGGGTTTCGCTCCATGACCGGGGCCGGGGACGCTGCGCCTGCAGCAACGACGCGAGGAGCCTCACTCCTCGTCGCCGAGGACGATGAGGCATCTCGCGTAGCACTTGCGCGAAGCCTGGAGAGATTCGGCTATCGCGTGCTGGAGGCCGCGGACGGCGAAGCCGCGCTGCGCCTGTTCCAGACGACGGAGATCGATCTGGTCGTGCTGGACGTGGCGATGCCGCGGATGGACGGGTTCGCGGTGCTCAGCCGCCTGCGCCAGACGAGCGAAGTTCCGGTGATCATGCTCACCGGGCGCGCCGAGGAGGTCGACCGAGTGGTCGGCCTGGAGCTGGGCGCCGACGACTACGTCGTGAAGCCCTACTCCCTGCGGGAGCTGGTCGCGCGGGTCCGGGCCCGGCTGCGCCGCCGGCCGGCCGAGCCGCCGCCGCAGCGCAACGGCGACGGCAACGATCCGCTGGTCTACGGGGACGTCTCCATCGACCTGCGCGCTCGCGAGGTCGCGGTCGCCGGCGAACGCATCGACCTGACCGCGCGTGAGTACGAACTGCTGGCGTTCCTCGCCCGCCACCCGAGACGGGTGTTCAGCCGGGAGGAGCTGCTCGAACAGGTGTGGGGAACCCGATTCCAGGACCCCGCCACCGTCACCGAGCATGTTCGGCGGGTCCGCACGAAGGTGGAAGGGCGTCCGCCGCAGCGTCGGCTCGTCACCACCCTGCGCGGGATGGGCTACCGCTTCGACCCGTGATCGTCATTTCTGGCCGTGGACGGCGTCGTGTGCCTGCCGGGAGGGGCACACCGACGCCCGTGCGCAGGAGTTCCGCCCGCCGCCGTCCAGCGCGACGACCACCTCCTGGCGGGGAACGTCATGCCGCACGACCCGACCCTCGCCGGCCGGCGTGCTGGCCCGCTCACCGACGGCGGGAACCGCGTCGGCAAACTCCTCGTACAGCGGGTGTTCGTAGCGCAGGCAGCACATCAGCCGGCCGCAGGCGCCGCTGATCCGCATCGGGTTGAGCGCCAGGTCCTGATCACGGGCCATCCGCAGGCTCACCGGCTCGAAGTCGGTGAGGAACGTGGCGCAGCACAGGTCACGCCCGCACGAACCGATGCCGCCCTGGACCCGGGCGCTGTCACGGGCCGAGAGCTGTCGAAGGTGCACCCGGGCGGCGAGGGTGCGGTTGAGGTCCCTGACCAGCTCGCGGAAGTCGACCCGGCTCTCCGCGGTGAAGTAGACGGTGAAGGCGCCGGAGTCCGGCACGTGATCCACCCCGACGATCTTCATGGCCAGGTGGTGTTCGCGGGCGAGCCGCCGCGCGGCGACGCGGGCCTGGGCGCGCCGGCGCCGGGACGTCTCGGCGCGGCTGAGGTCCTCCGGCGCCGCCATCGCGGCCAGCACCGGTAGCTCGCCGACATCCTCCGACACCCATTGAGCCGCCCACATGCAGGTGGCCACCTCCGGTCCGGCGTCGGTGGGCACCAGGACCCGGTCGCCCACCCGCGGCGTGAGCGAGCCGGGATCGGCGTAGTAGAGGCGGCCACGCGGGGAGAACGCCACTGCGCACATCATCGGCACCCGGGCCTCACCTCCTGACGCCGCAGGATATGCCCGGCTGTTCGGCGCAGGGGCGGTTTCGTCCGACTCGCCGGCCCTCGCGGTGCCGCCGTCAGTCCTCGCGCAGGGCGAGGACGAGCGACTCGACGGCGAGCAGCGGCACGAGCCCGGGATTGTCGGCCAGGGCGGACCGGGTCGCCAGCACGGCCTCCAGCCGCCGCAGCGTCCGCTCGGGAGTCGAGGCCGCGCCCAGGCTGGCCGCGTCGGCGGCATGATCGGGATGGATCGGGTCGACGGCCGCGCCCAGCTGCGCGGCGAGTACGTCGCGGTACAGCCCGGCGAGGTCCACGAGGGCGCGGTCGAGGGAATCCAGGACGGTGCGGCGGCCGCGGCTCTTCTGGTTGCGTTCCAGTTCCTTGAGCGCGCCGACAGCGCCGCGGACCGTCATCGCGCGCGCCTTCGCGCCTGCCCTGGGGGCGCGGGCCGACGCCGATCTGCCCCCCGCAGCGGTCGCGCCGACACCGAGAGCGGTCTTCAACGCGGCTGTCTCGACTTCGTCCCGCTCGCTGGTGGCCGCCTCGGCATCGGCGGTCGCCGCCTCGACCAGGGCCGCGGCCGCCGCCAGGCAGTCGCCGACGCGGCCCAGCCGGGTCGGGA
>NZ_JALKFU020000522.1 GCF_023242965.2 Frankia sp. AgKG'84/4 | reverse complement strand
CCACTGGCCGGGCCGCCGCGGATCGTGGCGAGCCGGACCCGCGCCCCGCGTCTGGTCGGCGAGGTCGCCGAGGCGATCGGCGCGACCGTCGTGCCGATGGGTTCCGCCGGGGCGAAGGCCGCGGCGGTCATCCGCGGGCAGGCCGAGATCTACCTGCACGCCGGCGGCCAGTACGAGTGGGACTCGGCCGCGCCGGTGGCGGTCGCCCAGGCCGCGGGCCTGCACACCAGCCGCCTCGACGGTTCGCCGCTGCGCTACAACCAGCGCGACCCGCTGCTGCCGGACCTGGTCATCTGCGTGGCCGACCTGGCGCCCGCGGTGCTCGACGCGATCGCGGCGGCGGATCCCGGCCGGTAGGGCCCCGGCGGTTTGCTGTGGGCGTGGGTGTTGGGCGGCTGGTGAGATGGTTAACGCCGATGAAACCTGCCCCGGGATGCTCCGGTGGGCTAGTTTGGTCCGATACACCGGCTCGACGAGGGGTATCCGCGTGCCTGTCACGGGTTACGAGCTCACCCACCTGCAGATGCTCGAGGCCGAGGCCATCCACATCTTCCGTGAGGTCGCGGCCGAGTTCGAACGTCCCGCGCTGCTGTTCAGCGGCGGCAAGGACTCGATCGTCATGCTGCGGGTGGCGGAGAAGGCGTTCTGGCCGGCGAAGCTGCCCTTCCCGCTGTTGCACATCGACACCGGTCACAACTTCGCCGAGGTGCTGAACTTCCGGGACCACCGGGCCGCCGAGCTCGGCGCCCGGCTGGTGGTCGCCTCCGTGCAGGCCGCGATCGACGCGGGTGAGCTGACCGAGGACACCCGCCCGGGCGCGTCCCGCAACCAGCTCCAGACCCCGGTGCTGCTGGACGCGATCGCGGACGGGCGCTTCGACGCCGTGTTCGGCGGTGCGCGCCGCGACGAGGAGAAGGCTCGGGCGAAGGAGCGCGTGTACTCCTTCCGCGACGAGTTCGGCCAGTGGGACCCGAAGAACCAGCGGCCCGAGCTGTGGTCGCTCTACAACGGTCGGCACCGCCCCGGCGAGCACATCCGGGTGTTCCCGCTGTCGAACTGGACCGAGCTGGACATCTGGCGCTACATCGCCCAGGAGAGCCTGGAGATCCCCTCGATCTACTACGCGCACAGCCGCGAGGTCATCGAACGGGACGGCATGCTGCTCGGGGTCACCGAGCTCACCCGGCCGCGCCCCGGCGAGACCGTCGTGGCCCGCCACGTCCGCTACCGCACGGTCGGCGACATCACCTGCACCGGCGCCGTGGAGTCCACGGCGGCGACGGTCGACGAGGTCATCGCCGAGGTCGCGGCGACCCGGATCACCGAGCGCGGCGCGACCCGCGCCGATGACCGGGTCAGCGAGGCCGCGATGGAGGACCGCAAGAAGGAGGGCTACTTCTGATGGGCGAACTGCTGCGTGTGGCGACCGCCGGCTCGGTCGACGACGGCAAGTCGACCCTGATCGGGCGCCTCCTGTACGACACGAAGTCACTGTTCACCGACCAGCTGGCCGCCGTCGAGCGGACCAGCCGGGAGCGCGGCGACGGCTACGTCGACCTCGCCCTGCTCACCGACGGCCTGCGAGCCGAGCGGGAGCAGGGCATCACCATCGATGTGGCCTACCGCTACTTCGCCACCCCCCGGCGCTCGTTCATCCTCGCGGACACCCCCGGGCACGTGCAGTACACCCGCAACATGGTCACCGGCGCCTCCACGGCGGACCTCGCGCTGCTGCTCGTCGACGCGCGCAAGGGTGTCGTCGAGCAGACCCGCCGGCACGCGTTCCTCGCCTCCCTGCTGCGCGTCCCACACCTGGTGCTCTGCGTCAACAAGATGGATCTCGTCGACTTCGACCGGGACGTCTTCGAGAAGATCAAGGAAGACTTCCGGCGCTTCGCCGCGAAGCTGGAGATCGTGGACGTCACCGCGATCCCGGTCTCCGCGCTGGCCGGCGACAACGTGGTGTCCCGCTCCCCGAGCACCCCCTGGTACGACGGCAGCTCGCTGCTGCACCACCTCGAAGAGCTGCACATCGCCTCCGACCGCAACCTCATCGACGTCCGGTTCCCCGTCCAGTGGGTCGTCCGGCCGCGCAGCGACGAGCTGCATGACTACCGCGGGTATGCCGGCCGGGTCGCCGGCGGGGTGCTCAAACCCGGTGACGACGTCATCGTCCTGCCTTCTGGCCTGACGACCCGGGTCGCCGGTATCGACACCTACGACGGCCCCGTCAGCGAGGCGTTCCCGCCGATGTCGGTCATCGTCCGCCTCGAGGACGACCTGGACGTCTCCCGCGGCGACATGATCGCCCGGCCGAACAACCAGCCGACCGTCGGCCAGGACCTCAACCTCATGGTTTCCTGGATGGTCGACGCGCCGCTGCGTCGACGGGCGCGGATCGGCATCAAGCACACCACCCGCTCGGTGCGGGCGATGGTCACCGACGTGGGCTATCGCGTCGACATCGACACGCTGCACCGCGACGAGACCGTCGAGACGCTGGCGCTCAACGACATCGGCCGCATCGCCCTGCGAACCACCTCGCCGCTGTGCTACGACCCGTACCGCCGCAACCGCGACACGGGCAGCGTTCTGCTCATCGACGAGTCCTCCGGGGCCACCCTCGGCGCGGGCCTGATCCTCTAGCTCCGCGCCGACGCGGCGATCAGGCGGCCGGGGCGGGCCGCCCGGCAGCGCGCGCCGGTGCGCCGTGGCGCACCGGCGGGCGCCCTGAGGCAGGATCAGCCTGTGGACCTCCCCGTTGTCCCGCCGGTCAAGCCGATGCTGGCGCGCGCCGTCGACGAGATCCCCGCCGGCCTCGTCTACGAGCCGAAGTGGGACGGCTTCCGGGCGCTGGTGTTCCGCGACGGCGACGAGGTGGAGATCACTTCGCGGACCACGAAGTCGATGACGCGGTACTTTCCCGAGCTTGTCCCGGATCTGCTCGCCGCGCTGCCCGAGCGCTGCGTGCTGGACGGCGAGATCGTCGTCGCCGGCGCGAACGGACTCGACTTCGAGGCCCTGCAGCAGCGGGTGCATCCCGCGGCGAGCCGGATCACCCGCCTCGCCACCGAGACCCCGGTGTCCTTCGTCGCCTTCGACCTGCTCGCGAGCGGCGACACGGCGCTGCTCGACCAGCCCTTCGCCCGCCGCCGCGCCGACCTCGCCGCGCTGCTCGGCGACCCGGCCGGCCGGGTGCACCTCACCCCGGCCACCGAGGATCTCGACGTCGCCCGGGAGTGGTTCGACCGGTTCGAGGGCGCCGGGCTCGACGGCATCATCGCCAAGGCTCCGGACTCCCGGTACGAACCCGACCGGCGCGTCATGTTCAAGATCAAGCATGTGCGCACGGCGGACTGTGTCGTCGCCGGCTACCGCCCCCACAAGTCCGGCCCCGACGCCGTCGGCTCGCTGCTGCTCGGCCTGTACCACGAGCCGGACCCGGCGGCGGGCGCTCCCGGCGGCGGGCTCGCGGCGGTCGGGGTGAGCTCGGCGTTCCCGATGGCACGCCGCCGTGAGCTGGCCCGGGAGCTCGCCGAACTGGTCATCCCGATCGAGGACCATCCCTGGGCGCCGGGAGCCGCCGGGAGCACCCGCACCCCGTGGGACGCCGGGGAGAGCCGCTGGGCGGCCGGACGTGACCTCTCGTTCGTCCCGCTGCGCCCCGTGCTGGTCGTCGAGGTCCGCTACGACCATATGGAGGGGCCCCGCTTCCGGCACACCACCCAGTTCGTCCGGTTCCGGCCCGATCGGGAGCCCGCCAGCTGCACCTTCGGCCAGCTCAGCCGCCCGGCGCCGGTCGACCTGGCCCAGGTGCTGCGCTGAGCCGCGCGCCACGCCGAGCTGGTCACCCGCCGGCTGCCAGCCCGCCCGCGCGTGCGG
>NZ_JALKFU020000521.1 GCF_023242965.2 Frankia sp. AgKG'84/4 | reverse complement strand
CCGCTGCCCGCCGCGCTCGCCGCGGCGACCCGGGTGCGCGACCAGCGGCTCGCCGCCGAGGTCGAAGAACTGCTTGCGGCCCCCGAAGCGGGTGCCGCCGCCGGCGGCGAGCACGATCGTCCAGACCGCGCCGGGCGCGGTCCGGGACGAACCGTCGCCTGGATCAGCCACCGCTCGCTCCGGCCGGCTCGTCGGCGGCGTCGACGAGCAGATCGACCCCCGCGAGCGCGGCGGCGGCCTCGGCGACGGTGTCGAACGGCAGGTCCGCCCGCTCGGCGATGTCGAGCAGGCTGCGGGTGCCGTCCGCGAGGTTGAGCACCCACAGCAGGGCCATCTCGACGGCCTGGCGGTTCATCGTCGCGCCGATCGCCCGGTACAACCCGCGCCGGCCGAGCTGCGGCTCGCCGTAGGGCGCGGTGTTGCGCCAGACCCGGTCGGCCTCGCAGATCTCGACGATCCGCCGCAGGATCGCGAACGAGTCCGCGAGCGACTCCGGCGTCACGAAGTCCAGGTCGTCGGCGCTGGTGTGGTACTGCGGGTACTCGCCGTGCTGACCGCGGCCGAAGCGGCCGACGGGCAGGTCGAAGCCCGGCGAGCAGAACTGCCGCTCGTCGTAGCCGTAGGGCGAGAAGTCGACGACCCGGTGCGGCCGGCCGGTCTCCGCGAGCGCCGTGGCCGCGGCCCGGTCGACCGCGGCGGCGCTCCGCCGGCTGCGCTTGTAGGTCGGGTCCGTGCGGTCGCCGAGGCCGGTCAGCACCAGCCCGTGGCGGACCCGGCCGACGGTCTCGCGGTTGCGGGCGAGCCAGGTGATCGACCCGATCGTGCCCGGGATGAACAGCAGGCGGAAGGTGTGCCGCCGCGGCGCCGCCGCGAGCGTGCGGGCGAGCAGCGCCGCGATGGCCATGCCCGAGCAGTTGTCGTTCGCCATCGCCGGATGGCAGGTGTGCGTGGTGATCAGGAACTCGTCGTCCGTCTCACCGGGCAGCACGATCTCGCCGTAGGTGAGGGAACCGTCGGTGAGCGAGGTGTCGATCTCGACCTCGTACTCACCGTCGGGCAGCGTGGCGAGCTGCCGGTCGGTCAGGCAGAAGCCCCAGTTCTCGTTGTAGTACGACGTCCGGTAGGGCACCCAGTCCGGCCGGTCGGGCATGGAGAACAGGTGCGGGCGCAGCTCGTCGAGACCGAGCCGGGCCCGCAGCGGCGTGCTGTATCCCAGCAGGTGCAGTGGGTTGTCGGCGGCGTCGACGACGGTTTTGCCGTCCGGGCCGATCAGGCGCGCCGAGGCGACGTTCCACTCGCGGGGCACCGTCCAGTCGAGCACCGGCGTCCCACTGGGCACCTCGTGCACGGTGAGCGGGAGGTCCGGGCCGAGCGCCCGGGCCACGGTGTGCAGCGTGGCCCGGACGCCCTCGCCGGTGATGCTGCGCATCGGCGGCAGCAGGTCGGCGATGAGGTCGTGCAGCCAGCGGCCCGGGTCGTCGGAACCGGCCGGCTCGGGAGATGCGGTCATCCTCGTGATTCCGTCCGCAGCGTCAACCGTCGGCGATCGGGGGTCAGTCGGCCCACACGCGCCACGGCGCGTTGCCGGAGTCCCAGAGCTGGTTCAGCTCGGTCCAGTCGCGGAAGGTGTCCATACCCATCCAGAAGTCGTCATGGGTGTGCAGGGTGAGGCCACCGTCGCGGGCGAGGGTCTGCAGCGGGGAGCGCTCCAGCAGCAGGGCCGGGTCGTCGTCGAGGTACTTGTCGATGAACTCGCGCTCGAAGACGAAGTACCCGCCGCTCACCCAGCCGGTCTGCGGCGGCTTCTCGGCGAACAGGGTCACCTTGCCGTCCGCGGTCTCCAGCTCGCCGTAACGGCTCGACGGCCGCACGCCGGTCACGGTGCCGATGCGGCCGGCGGCCACATGGTCGTCAAGCACGGCCCGCACGTCGATGGCGCCGACGCCGTCACCGTAGGTGAGCATGAAGCGGGGGCCGGTCAGGTACTGCGCGACCCGGCGCAGGCGGGCGCCGGTCCCGGTGAGCAGGCCGGTCTCCGCGAAGGTGACCTCCCACTTCTCGTCGCCCGCGCTGTTGTGGAACTCGGGGGTGTGGTCGTCCGAGAGCGTAAGAGTGAAGTCGGCGACCTGCTCCCGGTAGGCCAGGAAGTAGTTCTTGATCAGGTCGCTCTTGTAGCCGAGGCAGAGCACGAACTTCCGGAAGCCGTAGTGCTCGTAGGTCTTCATGATGTGCCACAGCACCGGCTTGCCGCCGATGTCCACCAGCGGCTTGGGCAGCTTCTCGCTGGCCTCCCGGAGCCGGGTCCCCATGCCGCCGCAGAGGATGACGACGGGAATGTCGGCGGGGTCAACGGTCTCGGTGGTCTGCGCGCTGTCGGTGCTCAAGGCTGTTGCGTCTCCCGTGCTCATGCCCCGGTCGGGCCGCGGCGGGGCGGATGGGCGCTGATGAAGGTGATCCCTGGGGGACCGCGGTACTGGCCGGGGCACCCGCCTCGGCCCGCTGCCACTCGCCGACCGATGCCTGGGCCCGGGGCCGGCGGGGTCAGCCGCCGGTCGCTTCCCGGTGGGTCGGGAGACGCGCTCCCGCACCTGAGGATGTCGCTGTCCCGGCCGCGTTCAGGCGGTCGCGACCGCGTTCCCCCTCTGTCGCTGCTTATGTCAAGATCGGTGACGGTCTGCCACCCTCGGTGCCCCCCGGCGCTGCCGTCGCAACGGTACCGTATGGCCCCCCGCCGGCCCGAGGACTCCCTCCATCCCGCCACCCTTCGACCCGATTCGCGACCGGAGTTCGGGTCCGGACGGGCATCGCGATCCGATGGGTCTCGCGAGGGGCGCGAGGGGTCGGACGGCGGGATCAGACGCGCGCCGCGTGGGGTCGGACTGCGGCGGCGGCGTTTCTCGCGGGTAGCCCCAGCGCGGCGTAGTGTCCCCGTGGCCGCGCCGCCGAGCCTTGACCAGCTCGCGGTGGGGTCGGACACCCAGCCCACCGCCCCCGCGAGATTCCCGCCACGCTGGCGCCGGGTTCGGTGCCTCCGGGCGCGGGCAGCGGCGGCCCACCAGCCGGGTCGCGAAGGAGTCTGCCCAGCTCAGGGGCGCTGATGGGCGGCCAAGGTGGCGCCTCTGCTGGCGCTGTGGCCTGCCGGCGGGCGGCCCGCGGGGCGCCATTCGGACGATCGGCCGACGGCACCGCGCGGCCCACCTTCGTGGCGAACTGCCGATAGATGGTGCCAGATCTTCGTCAGGCCGACAACTCGCCCGCTGGATACCGCGTCATTCCAGGTGGATCCCGCGATGGCGCGGGTCCGGCGTGCCGGCATCGCCGGCTGGGTCTCCACGGAGCGGAAGGGGTTTGGTGCCGATGCGGATGACCGTTGCTGTCCGTGATAGCCCGAGGCCGCCGACATCGCTCTTCGTGCGTTGTTGTTACGGTTCGTCCGTCACTAACGGATTGGTGAGAAAGTCCCGGCTCGCGGCGTCCCCGACGTCGGCGGAACGCGTGGCCGGCCCCCTGGGCCGGGGATTCGTCACCCCGGGTGGAAGGCGCGCGCCACGTACGTCGAGCCGTGCCGGTGGCCGGGAGAGCACGATCTGGGGTGATGCGGGTGCGCGAGCGCTCCTGGCCGGATGAGCCCCCGGCCGGGGACCGGTCGCCGGTCGCACCCAGCTCGCCGGCGCAGCCACGCCGACCGCCGCGCGCGCCTCGGGCCGAACGGCCGCGTGCGCCAGATCATCATTTCGCCGCTGAGCGTGACGAACTCGACGATTCTTCAGTCGACGCCCGCCTCCCCCGGCGACGCGGCGGGGAGCACGAGGGCGCCCCGGTGACGTCACGCCGTGCGCAGGAGCCCGGCGAGCCCCGCCGCCCCGGCCGAGGCATATCGCAG
>NZ_JALKFU020000520.1 GCF_023242965.2 Frankia sp. AgKG'84/4 | reverse complement strand
GCCCGCGCGCCGGCGGGCGGCCGACCCCGTTCGCGCGTGGCCCGCCCGCTCCCGGCCGCCGGTGATCAACCATGGTGGCGCTTCTACCCGCGATCCGACGGATCATGGCGTCTGATTTGGGTTTGGGGTGAGTGCGGGTGTCGCGAGGGACGGTCCGCCGCCGGGCACTGCCCCGAGGCCGGATCGCCGACGCCCGCCCGACACGGAATATCCATGGCGAGGTTGTATCAGTAATCTGCTTTTACTTTGACGATTTAGGGTTCATCGATTTTCGGGTCGGCGGAATGTTCGGTCGAGTCGCACCGTCGACGGATAGCTGTATGACGGTGTTGTCTCCGTGTCCGCGCCCAAATATTTTTTGTCCACCCCTGTTCGGACCTGTCGTTGTTGGTTAGTCTTTTGCCGAGCAGTCGTAGAACGGGCAGTTTGGAGTCTGTGAGGGGCTGTATGCGAGGGCGTTCATCGTCGCGCGGTTCGCGTGAACTGGTGTCCGTGGACGGCGAGGGTGGCGTCGCGGGTTCCGTCCACTCCAAGAAAACGGGGAGCGATATGAACAGTGTCGACATTGCGTTGAAGGAGTCGCTGGAGATCGGGGGCGCGCTCGGCGCCGCCCTCGTCGATTTCACCAGCGGTATGACCCTCGGCACGGCCGGCAGCGCCCACGCGCTGGATCTCGACGTCGCGGCCGCCGGGAACACCGAGGTCATCCGGGCGAAACTGCGCACCATGGAGAGCCTCGGCCTGCAGGACACGATCGAGGACATGCTGATCACCCTCGGTCGCCAGTACCACCTCATCCGGCTGCTGCAGAGTCATTCCGGCCGCGGCCTTTTCCTCTACCTGGTGCTCGACAAGAACCGGGCGAACCTGGCCTTGGCCCGCCACCGGCTGCGTGGCATCGAGTCGCAGCTCGACGTCTGACCCCGGCGCGCGACCCTCGCCGCCGCGGGTCCGGCTGCCCGAAAGAGAGCAGACTGGTGCCGACTCGGCTGGGAGGTGGCATGACGGTAGCGGCTGGGACGACAGCGGCCAACTCGGTGATGGCCGGTGTGGTGGTGGGCGGGGCGGTGGCCTCGTGACAACCACGCCGACACTGCGGATCCGCGGGGCGGTGCTCGTCGGCCCCGCGGAGGTCCGGGACGAGCTGTGGGTCATCGACGGACAGGTCAGTTTCACGGCCCCGACCGGCGCGGCCGCCCAGGACGTGCGGACGGTGTCGGGCTGGGTGCTGCCCGGCCTGGTCGACGCGCACTGCCATGTCGGCCTCGCGTCGCACGGCGCCGTCGACCAGGCCACCGCCGAGGAACAGATCCACATGGACCGGGCGGCGGGTGCGCTGCTCCTGCGCGACGCCGGCTCACCGGCCGACACCCGGTGGGTCGACGACCGGGACGACCTGCCTCGGCTCATCCGGGCCGGCCGGCACATCGCCCGCACCCGCCGCTACCTCCGCAACTACGCGGTCGAGATCGAACCCGAGGACCTTGTCGGCGAGATCGTCACGCAGGCCGGGCGGGGCGACGGCTGGGTGAAGATCGTCGGTGACTGGATCGACCGGGAGCTGGGCGACCTCGCCCCCTGCTGGCCGGCGGACGCCGCGAAGGCCGCGATCGACGCCGCGCACGCCGCCGGTGCCCGGGTCACCGCCCACTGTTTCGCCGAGAGTGCCCTCACCGACCTCGTCGAAGCCGGCATCGACTGCATCGAGCACGCCTGCGGCCTGACCGAGGACACGATCGGGCTGTTCGCCGAACGCGGCGTCGCGATCGTGCCGACGCTGATCAACATCGCCACGTTCGAGAACATCGCCCGTGGCGCCGAGGCGAAGTTCCCCGCGTACGCGGCCCACATGCGTGACCTGCAGGCACGCCGCTACGAGACGATCGGCGCCGCGCACGACGCCGGCATCCCGATCTACGTCGGCACCGACGCCGGCGGCAGCCTGGCCCACGGGCTCGTCGCCGCCGAGGTCGCCGAGCTGCGCCGCGCCGGCCTGTCCACCGAGGCGGCCCTCGCCGCCGCTACCTGGTCCGCCCGCGAGTGGCTCGGCCATCCCGGCCTCACCGAAGGCGCCCCCGCCGACCTCGTCGTCTACCCGTCCGATCCCCGCATCGACCTCGGCGTCCTCACCGACCCGACGCTCATCGTGCTGCGCGGCCAGCCGGTCGCGTAGACCGCCCAGACGGGCCCGGGTCGGCCCGGTGGTTCTGGTTGGCCCGGTGGTTCTGGTTGGCCCGGTGGTTCAGGTCGGCCAGGTGGCGGTTTCGGCCGCGTGGCGCAGGACGTCCGCGTACGGGTCCGGGTCCAGGCCGGCCGCCGTGAGCCAGGCGGGGGAGTAGTAGCTGTCGGCGTAGCGGTCGCCGCCGTCGCACAGCAACGTGACGATGCTGCCCTCGCGGCCCTCGGCGACCAGTTCGCACGCCAGCCGGAGCGCACCCCACAGGTTCGTCCCGGTCGACGGTCCCGCGCGCCGGCCCGAGTTGGCCCGCAGGAACTGCATCGCGGCGATCGAGGCCGCGTCCGGCACGCCGATCATGCGGTCGACGACCTCGGGCAGGAAGCTGGGCTCGACACGGGGTCGGCCGATGCCCTCGATGCGGGAGCTGCGGCCGGTGGCCTGCGGATCACCGGTCGTCCACGAGCGGTAGAACGCCGAGCCGTCCGGATCGACGACGCACAGGGACGTGTCATACCGGCGGTAGCGCAGATACCGGCCGATCGTCGCGCTGGTACCGCCGGTGCCGGCGCCGACGACGATCCAGGTGGGCACCGGATGACGTTCCAAGGCCATCTGATCGAAGATCGACTCGGCGATGTTGTTGTTGCCGCGCCAGTCCGTGGCCCGCTCCGCATGGGTGAACTGGTCCATGTAGTGGCCGCCGGTCGCCTCCGCCAGGCGCTGTGCCTGTGCGTAGACGGTGGTCGCGTCGTCGACCAGGTGGCAGCGGCCGCCTGCCCGCTCGATCAGGGCGATCTTGGCGATGCTCGTGGTCGCCGGCATCACCGCGACGAACGGCAGGCCGAGCATGCGCGCGAAGTACGCCTCCGAGATCGCCGTCGAGCCCGACGACGCCTCGACGATCGTCGTACCCTCAACGATCCAGCCGTTGCACAGCCCGTAGAGGAACAGTGAACGGGCGAGCCGGTGCTTCAGCGAGCCGGTCGGATGCGTCGACTCGTCCTTCAGATAGAGGTCGACACCGCGCTGCGCCGGCCACAGCGCGAGCGGGAGCAGATGCGTGTCCGCGGACCGGTTCGTGTCGGCCTCGACGCGCGCGATGGCCGCGTGGACCCACCGGCGGTTCCGCGGGCCGGGCGCAGCGTCCATACGTGCCATCCAACCCGTCGCACGCCCGGGTGGCCCACCGATTACACGCTGGCCCGATGGTGGCCCGATGGTGGCCCGATGGTGGCCCGACGGTGCGGTGCCGGCGGGACAGGGGCGCCGCTCAGAGCAGGGTGCCGAAGACCTGGGTCCAGTAGGTGCCGAACTCACCGCCGGTGGCATAGCCGACGCCGATCTGGCGCAGCTGGGGGATGAGGATGTTCGCCCGGTGGCCGGGGCTGTTCATCCAACCGGTCACCACCTCCTGCGCCGTGGTCTGGCCGGCGGCGATGTTCTCCGCGACCCGGGAGTAGCGGTAGCCGAGCGCGACCACCCGGTCGGAGACCGTCCGTCCGTCGGGGCTCGTGTGGGCGAAATAGCCGCGGGCCGCCATGTCCCGGCTGTGCGCGTCGGCGGCGGCGGCGAGCATCGCGTCGACACCGAGCGGGCTCAGGCCCACCCGCTCCCGCTCGGCGTTCGTCAGGGCGACCACCTGGGCGAGCATCGGCGTCGATCCGGCGCCGCCCCCCGGGCCCGGCGAGGTCGGGGCGGTCGCCCGCGACGCTCCGACCACCGGTAC
>NZ_JALKFU020000051.1 GCF_023242965.2 Frankia sp. AgKG'84/4 | reverse complement strand
GCATCGCCCGCCGCATCGTCGCGGCCGGCGACCGACCGGCCAACTCCTCAGCGGGCGGATCGTCGCCCGGCCGGCTCGCGGAGCTCGCCGAACCCACCCGGCCGTCGTCGGGCGCGGCGGCGCCCTGGGGGTCCGGCAGCAGTCCGTGGGCCGTCGCCGGCTCCAGGTAGGGCAACGGGTAGACATACACCGGGCCGTCGGCATCGGCCAGGACGACCGGCGTGGCGACCGCGGCCGGGTTCGTCCGGATGCTGATCCGCTGGTCGAGCAGACCGGACTTGTCGCCCAGCCGGCGGGCCGCGTCATGGTTGCCGCTGATCACCACGACGTGGGCGGCCGCGTCGCGCAGGCGCGAGAGCGCCTCGTCGAACAGCTCGAGCGCGCGCACGGGCGGGATCGCACGGTCGTGCACGTCCCCGGCGACGAGCACGACGTCCACGGACTCCGCCCGGACGACCTCGACGAGGTGGTCCACGAAGGCGGCCTGGGCCGCCAGCAGATCGTGGCCGTGCAGCCCGCGGCCGAGATGCCAGTCGGAGGTGTGCAGGGCGAGCATGGGAGCACGGTAGGCAGGCGGGCGTCGTCGGCCGGCAACGGGGGTCCGCACCGGCCATTTCCGTGACCGTCACGGGCCTCGAGGTCGGCGTTGTGGCGGCCCGGCGCGCTCCGTGGCCAACCAGTTCGGCGAGCTTGCCGGCAGGCTCGCCGAGCGGCCCGCCGGTGCTGTCTGTCGCCGGTAGCCTCGTAGGTGTGGGTTGCGCCGCGGCGCCCGCACTTACGGAGGATCCAGAGATGAACACCTCTGCGGAGGCTGTCCGAGACGTAGCGGTACGCGCCCGGGCGGCGGCGGCCGAGCTGGCCCCGCTCAGCCGTGAGCGCAAGGACCGCGCCCTGCTGGCGATGGCCGAGGCGCTCCCGGCCCGGTCGGCGGAGATCCTCGCCGCCAACGCCGAGGACGTCGAGACCGCGCGGGCCGCGGGCACGGTGCCCGCGATGGTCGACCGGCTCACCCTCACCCCGGCCCGGCTGGCCGGCATCGCCGACGGGCTGCGCCAGGTCGCCGCGCTGGACGATCCGGTCGGAGAGGTGGTGCGCGGCCGGCTGCTGCCCAACGGGATGGAGCTGCGGCAGGTCCGGGTTCCTCTCGGCGTCGTCGGGATCATCTACGAGGCCCGGCCGAACGTCACCGTCGACGCCGCCGGGCTGTGCCTCAAGAGCGGCAACGCGGTGCTCCTGCGCGGCAGCGCCTCGGCCGCGCGGTCCAACACCGCGTTGGTCGGCGTCCTGCGGGACGCGGCTGCGGCGGTCGGCCTACCCGCCGACGCGGTCCAGCTCGTCCCCGGGCTCGACCACGAGTCGGTCAAACACCTGATGCGCCTGCGGGGGCTCGTCGACGTGCTCATCCCGCGCGGCGGCGCCGGGCTGATCCGGGCCGTCGTCGAGGAGTCGACGGTGCCGGTGATCGAGACCGGGGCCGGCAACTGCCACGTCTACGTCGACGAGCAGGCCGATCTCGACCAGGCCGTGGCGATCACGCTGGACGCGAAGACCAGCCGGGTCTCGGTCTGCAACTCCGCGGAGACCCTGCTGGTGCACCGGGACGTGGCCGGCCACTTCCTGCCGCGGGTGCTCGAGGCGCTGCACGGCGCGGGCGTCACCGTGCATGGTGACGACGCGGTGCGCGCCGTCGACCCGCGTGCCGTGCCCGCCACCGACGACGACTGGGCGGCCGAGTACCTCTCGCTCGATCTGGCCGTGCGGGTGGTGGACTCGCTCGACGACGCGGTGGCGCACATCCGCCGCTGGGGGAGCGGGCACACCGAGGCGATCGTCACCCGCTCGCTAAGTGCGTCCCGGCGTTTCGCCCTGGCCTGCGACAGCGCGGCGGTGATGGTCAACGCCTCGACCCGGTTCACCGACGGCGAGCGGTTCGGCATGGGCGCCGAAATCGGCATCTCCACGCAGAAGCTGCACGCCCGCGGTCCGATGGGTCTGGCCGAGCTGACCTCGACGACCTGGATCGGCGTCGGTGACGGTCATCTCGTGAGCTGACCCCACACCGGGCCGTAGCGTGGGCCAGCGGGCACATCTGGTGCGGGCGTCCGCCCGGCCCCCGACACTGGAGGCCGGAGCAGGGCGGCGACGGTGAGGGGTTGGCATGGGCGGGTTGGTCGGGGTAAGCACGCAGGGTGTCTCCGTCGTGCGGGACGTGCCGGGGCTGACCGGGGATCAGGTCGACGCGGTGCTCTCCGACGAGGCGATCGCCTTTGTCGCCGGCCTGCACCGCACGTTTGCCCCCCGGCGCGCGGAGCTGCTCGCGGCCCGCGGCGCGCGGCGCGCGGCGATCGCCGCCGGGGCGAGCCTCGACTTCCTTGCCGAGACGGCGCCCGTGCGCGCCGCGCAGTGGCAGGTCGCGCCACCGGCGCCCGGGCTGGTGGACCGCCGCGCGGAGATCACCGGGCCGACCGACGCGAAGATGCTCATCAACGCGCTCAACAGCGGCGCCAGGGTGTTCATGGCCGACCTGGAGGACGCGAACGTCCCGACCTGGTCGAACATGGTCGTCGGCCAGCACAATCTCAGCGAGGCGATCGCCGGCACGATCAGCCACGTCAACCCGGACGGCAGGCGCTACACCCTGAACGAGACCACCGCGACCCTCGTGGTGCGCCCCCGGGGCTGGCACCTGCCCGAACGGCACGTCACTGTCGACGGCGAACCCATCGTCGGAGCACTGTTCGACGCCGGGATGTACCTGTTCCGCAACGCCCTCGCGCTGCGCGCCCTCGGCCGCGCGCCGTACTTCTACCTGCCCAAGATGGAGAGCCACCTCGAGGCGCGGCTGTGGAACGAGGTGTTCACCGCCGCGCAGGCCGAGCTCGGCCTGCCGATCGGCACCATCCGCGCGACCGTGCTCATCGAGACGCTGCCCGCGGCCTTCGAGATGGAGGAGATCCTCTACGAGCTGCGGGAGCACTCCGCCGGCCTGAACGCCGGCCGCTGGGACTACATGTTCTCCACCATCAAGACGTTCGCCTCCCGCCCCGAAGAGTTCCTGCTGCCCGACCGCAACAGCGTGACGATGACCGTCCCGTTCCTTCGGGCGTATACGGAACTGCTCGTGTCGACCTGCCACCGCCGCGGCGCCCACGCGATCGGCGGCATGGCCGCGTTCATCCCGTCCCGCCGCGACGAGGAGGTCAACGCCGTGGCCCTGGCGAAGGTCCGCGCCGACAAGGAGCGCGAGTCCGGCGATGGGTTCGACGGCAGCTGGGTGGCTCACCCCGACCTGGTCCCGGTGTGCACCGAGGTGTTCGATGGGGTGCTCGGCGAGGCGCCGAACCAGCTCGGCCGCCAACGTGACGACGTCTCGGTGACCGCCGCCGACCTGCTCGCCGTGCGTGCCACCCCAGGGTCGGTGACGGCCGCGGGCCTGCGCGGGAACATCAGCGTCGGCATTCGCTACCTGGAGAGCTGGCTGCGCGGTACCGGCGCGGTCGGCATCGACAACCTGATGGAGGACGCGGCCACCGCGGAGATCTCCCGCAGCCAGATCTTCCAGTGGATCGCCGCCGGGGTCACCCTGGACGACGGCCGCCCGGTCACCGCGGAGCTCGTCCGCACCACGCTCGCCGAGGTGCTCGCCGAGATCCAGAGCACCATCGGGGGAGCGGCGTTCGACGGCGGCCGGTGGAAGGACGCCGCGGCAGTCTTCGAGGAGACCGCCCTGGGCGCGGATTTTGTTGAGTTCCTCACACTGCCGGCCTACGAACGTATCGACTGACCTCCGCCGTTTGCGCGAAGTGTTTCCGGACCGTGACACCGCGGCGCCACGCGCCGCGGTGTCCTACCGATGGCCGGACGCGTCCCGACCAATGTGCTGGCACTATGGACGTGGCGATGCTTGACATGCGAACGGAAGGTGGCCATGTCGCTGCAGGAACACACATTCGCGGATGTCGCCGATGTGCGGGAACGCCTGGGCGCCACTGGCTATCTCGCGGACGAGGCGATTGCCACCACGGTCTTCCTGGCTGACCGGCTCCGGAAACCGCTGCTGGTCGAAGGGCCGGCTGGCGTCGGCAAGACGGAACTGGCCAAGGCGCTGGCCAGTGCCGTCGGCGCGGAACTGATCCGCCTGCAGTGCTACGAGGGCCTCGACGAGGCACGCGCGCTGTACGAGTGGAACTACAAGAAGCAGCTCCTGCGCATTCAGGCCGGCTCCGGTGAGTCCGGCACGCAGGGCTGGCAGCAGGCGCACGACGACATCTTCAGCGAGGAGTTCCTGCTGTCGCGGCCGCTGCTCACCGCGATCCGGCGCGAGGAACCCACCGTGCTGCTCGTGGACGAGACCGACAAGGCCGACGTCGAGGTGGAGGGGCTGCTGCTGGAGGTGCTCTCCGACTTCCAGGTGACGATCCCGGAACTGGGCACCATCACCGCCGTGCGCAAGCCGTTCGTCATTCTCACCTCGAACGCGACCCGTGAGCTGTCCGAGGCTCTCAAACGGCGCTGCCTGTACCTCCACCTCGACTATCCCTCGGCCGAGCGGGAGAAGGAGATCGTGCTCTCCCGCGTCCCGGACCTGCCGGAGAAGCTCGCCGAGGCGTTGGTGCGTGTCGTGCGCGCGCTGCGCGCGATGGAGCTGAGGAAGGCGCCGTCCATCGCGGAGTCCATCGACTGGGCGCACACGGTGCTCGCCCTCGGCTTCGACACCTTCGACGAGGCTGCGGTCGCCTCCACTCTCGGCGTTGTGCTCAAGCACGCCAGCGATCAGGCACGCGCCATCGACCAGCTCAAACTCTCCGCGAACTGACCCGGTGCCACCGCGGGTCAGACCACGAACCAGACCGACAGGGGGCGTCGGCGTGAATCTGCTGGACCGCACCGTCACGTTCACCGCGGCGCTGCGCCGGGCCGGCATCCCGGTCAGCACCGCCGAGACGGTGGATGCCGCCGCGGCCGTCGGGGCCCTGGGCTGGCTGGACCGCGACGCCGTGCGGGCGGCGCTTGCGGCGACGCTGTGTAAGCGCCCGTTGTACCGGCCGGCCTTCGACACACTGTTCGACCTGTACTTCCCACCCCGCATCGGGGACGGCGTCTCGCTGGAGGACCCGCAGGCCGACGAGTCCGGCAACGGTGCGCCTGGCGAGGACCCCGCGACGGAGCCCGGCGAGCTGACCCCCGAGGACCTCGAGACGCTGCGCCGGGCGCTGCGCGACGAGCTGCGTGACGCCCTGCGCGACGGTGACGACGAGTCGCTGCGCTCGCTGGCTCGCCGAGCGGTGAACGCGTTCGGTTCCGCACCGGGCAGCTCGGGGCGGTCCTGGTTTCTCTACCGGGCGTTGCGCGCGATGTCCGCGGAGACCCTGACCGCGGACCTGCTGACGATCCTGCTCGGTGACGAGGAACGCGGCGGCCTCGCCGAGCGGGCGGCCCGGCAGACGATCGCCGACCGGATCCGGTCGTTCGAGGAGATGGTCGCCGCCGAAGTGCGCCGCCGGATGGCGGAGGAACGCGGCATCGAGGCGATCGAGCGCACGGCGGTGCGACCCCTGGACGACCAGGTCGAGTTCCTCCGCGCCTCCCAGCGTGACCTGGTGGAGCTGCGCCGGCAGGTGTATCCGCTGGCCCGGCGGTTGGCGACCCGCCTCACCGCACGTCGCCACCTCGGCCGCGACGGCCGGCTGGACTTCCGCCGCACCGTCCGCGCGTCGCTGGCGACCGGTGGGGTGCCCGTCGAGACGAAGCACCGGCCGCGCAAGCCGCACAAGCCCGAGCTGGTCGTGCTCTGCGACGTCTCCGGTTCGGTGTCGTCCTTCGCCCATTTCACGCTGCTGCTGACGCACGCCCTGCGCGAGCAGTTCACCAAGGTCCGCGCGTTCGCGTTCATCGAGAGCACCGACGAGGTCACCCGGTTCCTGCGCGGAGTCGACGTCGGCGACATGATGGCGCGCATCTCGCGGGAGGCCAACCTCGTCTACTACGACGGGCACAGCGACTACGGCCGGGCCATCGAGGTGTTCGCCGAACGCTACTCCGACGCGGTGGGCCCGCGGACGTCGCTGCTGATCCTCGGCGACGCGCGCAACAACTACCGGGCGACGTCGGCCACCGTCCTCCGTCAGCTGTGCGCGCAGGCCCGCCACTCGTACTGGCTCAATCCGGAACCCCGCGCCTACTGGGGCTCCGGCGACTCGGCATCGGAGATCTACGCCGAGCTGGTCGACGAGATGGTCGAATGCCGCAACGTCGACCAGCTCCAGCAGTTCGTCGAGCGTCTGCTGCCGTCCTGACCGGCGTCGGCGCCCGACCGGTCCGCGGCATGAGCTTGTCGAGCGCCGTGCGATAGCCGAAATGCGACCTAGAAGATGACCACGGAGCGCAGCACGTCACCGGAATGCATCCGGGTGAACGCCTCCTCGACGCCGTCGAGGGCGATCTCCTCGGTGACGAACGCGTCGAGGTCGAGGCGGCCCTGCTGGTAGAGGTCGATGAGTAGGGGGAAGTCCCGCGACGGCAGGCAGTCGCCGTACCAGGACGACTTCAGCGCGCCGCCGCGGCCGAACACGTCCAGCAGCGGCAGCTCGAGGGTCATCTCCGGGGTCGGCACGCCGACGAGCACGACCGTGCCGGCCAGGTCGCGGGCGTAGAAGGCCTGCTTGTACGTCTCCGGCCGACCGACAGCGTCGATCACGACGTCGGCGCCGAAGCCGCCGGTGAGGTCCTGGATCGCCGCGACCGGGTCGGACTCCTTCGCGTTGACCGTGTGGGTCGCGCCGAAGCCGCGCGCCCACTCCAGCTTGCGCGGGTCGGTGTCCACCGCGATGATCTTCGCGGCGCCGGCGAGGCGGGCCCCGGCGATCGCGCCGTCGCCGACACCGCCGCAGCCGATGACGGCGACCGAGTCGCCGCGCCCGACGCCCCCGGTGTTCACCGCTGCGCCGATGCCGGCCATCACGCCACAGCCGAGCAGCCCCGCGGCCGCCGGCCGGGCGGCCGGGTCGACCTTCGTGCACTGGCCGGCGTGCACCAGCGTCTTCTCGACGAACGCGCCGATCCCGAGCGCCGGCGACAGCTTCGTGCCGTCGGTCAGGGTCATCGGCTGGGTGGCGTTGTGCGTCGCGAAGCAGTACCAGGGACGGCCGCGCCGGCAGGCCCGGCAGTCCCCGCACACGGCCCGCCAGTTGAGCACCACGTAGTCACCCGGCGCGACGTCGGTGACGCCGTCGCCGACCGTCTCGACGATGCCCGCGGCCTCATGGCCGAGCAGGAACGGGAAGTCGTCGTTGATACCGCCCTCGCGGTAGTGCAGGTCGGTGTGGCAGACCCCGCAGGCCTGGATCCGCACGACAGCCTCGCCCGGGCCGGGCTCCGGCACGAGGATCGTCGCGACCTCGACCGGCGCGCCCTTGGCCCGGGCGATCACTCCACGGACTTCCTGCACAGACATCTCCTCCTCGATACGGCGCCTACCCGGCGAGCGCCGCGTCCACGATCCTCTGGGCCTCGCCGATCACCTCGTCGAGATGGTCCGGCCCACGGAAGCTCTCAGCGTAGATTTTGTAGACGTCCTCGGTACCGGACGGGCGGGCGGCGAACCACGCCTCGGCGGTCACGACCTTCACCCCGCCGATCGGCGCGCCGTTGCCCGGCGCGTGGGACAGCGCCGCGGTGACCGGCGACCCGGCCACCGTGGTCGCGCCGAGGCTCGCCGGGGTCAGCGCGGCCAGCACCTTCTTCTGCGCCGTCGACGCGGGCGCGTCGACGCGGCGGTACGCCGGCGCGCCGTGCCGTGCGGTCAGCTCCTCGTAAAGGCGGCCCGGGTCACGGCCGGTGACCGCGGTCATCTCGGCGGCGAGCAGGCAGGCGATGATGCCGTCCTTGTCTGTCGTCCACACCCCGCCGCCGCGGCGCAGGAACGACGCGCCCGCGCTCTCCTCGCCGCCGAAGCCCAGCGTGCCGTCGGTGAGTCCGGCGACGAACCACTTGAAGCCGACGGGCACCTCGACGACGGACCGGCCCAGACCCGCGCCGACCCGGTCGATCATGCTGGAGCTCACCAGCGTCTTGCCGATCGCGGTGCCCGACCCCCAGCCGTCACGGTGGCCGAACAGGTACTCGATCGCCGCGGACAGGAAGTGGTTCGGGTTCAGCAGCCCCGCGCCGGGGGTGACGACGCCGTGCCGGTCCGCGTCGGCGTCGTTGGCGAGCGACACGTCGAAGGAACCGGCGAGGCGCAGCAGCGAGGCCATCGCGTACGGCGAGGACGGATCCATCCGGATCTTGCCGTCCCAGTCGGTTGTCATGAAGGCGAACGTCGGATCGACGGCGGTGTTCACGATCTCCAGGTCGAGCTTGAACCGCTCGGCGATCGCCTGCCAGTAGACCAGGCTCGCGCCGCCGAGCGGATCGACGCCGAGGCGCACCCCGGCCCCGCGGATCGCGTCGAGATCGACCACGTCGGCGAGGTCCTCGACGTACGCACCGACGTAGTCGTGCACCACCGCGGCGGCCCGCGCCCCCGGGTACGCCACCCGCGCGACCCCGGCGAGACCAGCCTCCAGCAGGGCGTTGGCCCGGTCCTCGATGACCTTCGTGACGGCCGTGTCCGCTGGGCCGCCGTGGGTCGGGTTGTACTTGAACCCGCCGTCGGCGGGCGGGTTGTGCGACGGGGTGACCACGATGCCGTCGGCGGCCCCACGGGCGCGGGCGCCGTCCCGGTTGTGCCCGAGGATCGCGTGCGAGATCACCGGGGTCGGCGTGGCCTGCCCGTCCGGGGCGATCCGCACGTCCACCCCGTTGGCGACGAGCACCTCCAGGGCGCTCTCCAGCGCCGGCGCGGACAGGGCATGGGTGTCGACGCCGATGAACAGCGGTCCGTCCACTCCGGCGGATGCGCGGAACTCGCAGATCGCCTGGGTGGTGGCGAGGATGTGGTCGGCGTTGAACGAGCCGCGCAGCGCCGAGCCGCGATGCCCCGAGGTGCCGAACGCGACCCGTTGCGCCGGGTCGGCGGGATCGGGATGACGGTCGTGATACGCCGCGATGAGCGCGTTGACGTCGATGAGGTCCTCGGGAGCGGCGGGCTGGCCCGCGCGTGGGCTGATCGGCATGGGCGGCGCCTCCTCGCGGTCGGGAGCGGGGCTGGCCGGCGGCCTGCGCCCAGCCTAGCCGGATCACCTGCCGCGTGGCCGGGCCCGTCCCGGTCCGCCGCCGAGGACCGGCAGGTTCTCCCAGGTGAGGCCCGCTCGTCGTCGGTGACGGCCGGTGTGGGACATCTCCCGCCCGGCCGCGGGAGGCGGGCGTGTGCCACCGGCGCGGGGTTAGGGTCCGACACGTGCGACTCGGTGTGATGGGCGGGACCTTCGATCCCGTCCACAACGGCCACCTGGTGGCCGCGAGCGAGGTCGCCGCGCTGTTCGACCTGGACGAGGTCGTGTTCGTGCCGAGCGGGCAGCCCTGGCAGAAGGTCCACCGCGTCGTGTCCGCGGCCGAGGACCGTTACCTGATGACCTTCCTCGCGACCGCGGGGAACCCGCAGTTCACCGTCAGCCGGATGGAGATCGACCGGCACGGCGCGACCTACACGATCGACACGCTGCGTCACCTGCGTGGTGCCCGGCCGGACGACGACCTGTTCTTCATCACCGGTGCGGACGCGCTCGGGCAGATCTTCACCTGGCGCGACCACCGCGAGCTGTTCGCCCTGGCCCACTTCATCGGCGTCAGCCGCCCCGGCTACCAGCTCGCGCTCGACGCCACGCTACCGCCGGACACGGTGAGCCTGCTGGAGGTACCGGCGCTGGCGATCTCCTCGTCCGACATCCGGGAGCGGGTCGGGCGGGGCGCGCCGATCTGGTACCTCACCCCGGACGGGGTCGTGCGCTACATCGCCAAGCGTCATCTCTACCAGGCCACGGACTGACCGTCGCGCGCCGGCGCAACGCCGGCACAGCGCCCCTATAGCACGGGTTTCGACGCATCGCCGGCCTGATGGGTGCCCTGTCCTGGCGCGGATGTGTCACGCTGGACCCAGCCGCCCGATCCCGGGCGGCGCGCGGACAGCCCGAAACGGCCGCCCGCGGACATCGGCATCCAGGAGAGAACCCGAGCGTGACCGCTTCCCCGCGAGCCGTCGAGCTTGCCCTCGCCGCCGCCCAGGCCGCGGCCGACAAGCTCGGCCACGAGCTGCTGGTCCTCGACGTGAGCGAACGACTCGCCATCACCGACTGCTTCGTGCTGGCCTCCGCCGCGAACGAACGGCAGGTCAAGGGCATCGTCGACGAGGTCGAGGAGAAGCTGCGGCAGCTTGGCGCCAAACCCGTGCGGCGGGAGGGCGAACGGGAGGGCCGCTGGGTCCTGCTCGACTTCGTCGACATCGTCGTGCACGTGCAGAGCGACGAGGAGCGCGTCTTCTACGCGCTGGAGCGGCTGTGGAAGGACTGCCCGGTGATCCCGTTCACCGACGCGGCGGTCCCCGCCGGCGCGCCGGCTGGGGGCGAGCCGCGCGGCGGCGCGGGCACCACCCCGTGAGGCTGCTCCTCTGGCGGCACGGCCGGACCACCTGGAACGACGCCGGCCGCTTCCAGGGGCACGCCGACGCGCCGCTCGACGCCACCGGCCGCGCCCAGGTCGCCGCCGTGGCCCCGCTGATCCGCGGGATGAACCCCGAGCTCGTCGTCTCCTCGGACCTGCAGCGCTGCCGGGACACAGCGGCCGGCCTCGACCTTCCGTTCCGCACGGACCCCCGGCTGCGTGAGATCGACCTCGGCGGATGGTCCGGCCTGACCGGCGCCGAGGCCGCCGAGCGTTTCCCGGCGGAGGACCGCGCCTGGCGTGCCGGCGAGGACGTGCGGCGCGGCGGCGGCGAGACCTACCGGGAGGTCGCCGCCCGGGCCGGGACGCTGCTCGACGAGATCCGCGCCGAGGGCGTGCCCACCGAGCCGGACGGCCTCATCGTCTTCGTGCTCCACGGTGGCACCGGCCGATCCCTGATCGGTCACGTGCTGGGACTGCCGCCGGAGCTGTGGTGGCACTTCGGCCCGCTGGCGAACTGCCGGTGGTCCCAGCTGCGCCTCGCCGAGGGCGGGTTCCGGCTCACCGAGCACAACGCCGGTCCGCTGCTGCCTGGTAAGATCGGCGCCACCGGATCGGGGTTGTCCGAGTCCTTCCTGCCCAGCCAGGGGGGCCCGGCCGGGTCCGACACGGAGGCTGTACACTTGCCGAAGTAACTTCCCGGGCACGGTGGTTCGGGCCTGGAAGGGCAAAACACCGAGTTCGCCTCGGTCTGATATAAAAGAACAGCAGTTGGGGCTGTGGCGCAGTCTGGTAGCGCATCACACTGGCAGTGTGAGGGTCAGGGGTTCGAATCCCCTCAGCTCCACCCAATTTCTAGTTTCGCCCACCCTGCAGGGTGGGTTTTCTTGTCATAGGTATCGCGTCGGAGTGTATATCGGCACCGGCTTTACATCACGGCGTGCTGACCGTGATGGGGCGGGCGGGGCGCGTCTCTCCTGATCCCGGTCGCTTGACGCCGCGGGCTAGATGGTGACCCTTTGCCTGGACAGGGACCAGCTGGCGATCGCCGCGCTGCGGGGCAGCCAGGCGGACGCCGTCTCATGATTCTGGGGCGCCGCTGGCGCGGCGCGGGGCGAAGTAGGTGGCCGGTGGCATGCCGACGGTGCGGTGGAAGGCGGCCACGAAGGCGCTCGGGGTCGCGTAGCCCGCCCGACGGGCAGCCGCGCTGACCGGTAGGCCGGCGGCGAGGGCCGGCATCGCGGCGCGCAGACGGGCATGGCGGCGCCACTGCTCGAAGGGCAGGCCGGTCTGCGCGGCGAACATCCGGCGCAGTGTCCGAGGGCTCAGGGCGACGTCGGCGGCCCAGCGCTGTACGGTCCGGGCATCCGTCGGGTCGGCAACGAGCGCCTCGGCGACGCGCAGCGCGCGGGGATCGGTCGGCATCGGCAACGGCAGCGCGCCCGCGTCCAGCGGATGCACCTGGTCGAACAGTACGGATTCGGCGCGGGCGCGCTCGGCGGGCGGCAGCCCTGGCGTCACCAGATGGTCGAGCAGCGCGTCGAGCAGCGGCCCGACCGCGATCAGGGTGGCGGTCGACCACCTGATCGGACAGCAGGGCGGCAGGAAGTACGGGCTGCGCATCCACGTCTGGGCCGTCCCGCTGGTCGCGTGGGCCAGACCTGCCGGGATCCACAGGGCCAGCGTCGGCGGCAGGAACCACACCTGCGACCCGAGGTGCACGGTGAGCACCCCGCGGCGCGCCCACACGAGCTGATGCATCAGATGACGATGTTGTGTGAAGCGGGGGACGACCGTCATCGGGAAGTCCGAGATGGCGACCGTGCCGGGGCGGCCCGCGGCCGGCCAGCTGGACGCGACGGCGCTGCGGTGGCCGCTGGGCGACATGTGTTGGCAGCGTAGCTCATGGCGATCTGATCCGGCCGAAGTCAGGCTCGACGCATGCCTATGAACCTGATACATCGCAAGCTGTGCGGCTCCGCTCGCTGGGCGGACAAGGTCGAGCGCGAGGTGTTGCCATGGGCGCTCGCCGACGTGCCGCTCGGCCCGAAGGTCCTGGAACTCGGGCCGGGCTTCGGCGCGACCACCCGGGTGCTGGCACGGCGCGTCCCGGAGCTGACCATCCTGGAGATCGACGAGCGTTCCGCCGGTCTGCTCGAGCGGACCTTCGGCCCGCAGGTGCGCGTGGTGCACGGCGACGCCACCCGGATCCCGGCCGAGACCGGATCCTTCGACACCGTGGTGGCCTTCACGATGCTCCATCACGTGCCCTCGCGGGCGGCCCAGGACCGGCTGTTCGCCGAGGCGCTGCGCGTCCTGCGTCCCGGCGGGACGTTCGCCGGCAGCGACGGCCTGGCGAGCGCCGGCTTCCGGCTCCTGCACCTGCGGGACATCATGGTCGTCGTGGATCCCGACGAGCTGCCCGGCCGGCTCGCCACGATCGGCTTCGAGGAGGTCACCATCGGCCGCGGGGCCGGCAGCTTCCGATTTCGCGCGAAGCGGCCGGCCCCGTGAGTCTCTCGGTCGGACTCAGAAGTCCCTTCCGCGCGAGTACAGCAGGACGTTCGGTGAACCCGCGCCGACGGCGCGCAGTGTGCCCCTGGTGCCGGCCTCGACGATCGCGTCGCGGACCCGGTCGGGCCCGGCCTGCGGATGGCGCTGCAGGTAGAGCGCGGCGACACCGGCGACGTGCGGGGCGGCCATCGAGGTGCCGGTGAGCGAGGTCGTCGCGGTGTCGGACTCGCTCCAGTCCGAGGTGATGTCGGTGCCCGGGGCGAACAGGTCCACGCACCGGCCGAAGTTGGAGTAGGTCGTGTCGCGGCTGTCGGCGGTCGTCGTCGCGCCGACCGTGATGGCCCGCGGGAGGCGCCCGGGCGAGGATCCGCAGGCGTCCGCGGCGCCGTTGCCAGCCGCCACGGAATAGACCAGCCCCGACCCGATCGACTGACGGACGGCCTGGTCCAGGGCCCGTGACGGACCGGCGTCGAGGCTGAGGTTCACCACGGCCGGCCGGGCGGCGTTCGCGGTGATCCAGTCGATGCCGGCGATGACGCCGCTGACGCTGCCGAAGCCGTCGCAGTCGAGCACGCGCACGCCGACGAGGCGTACCTGCTTGGCGACGCCCTTGTCGGTGCCTCCCACGGTGCCGGCGACGTGGGTGCCATGGCCGTTGCAGTCGTCGGTGCCGTGGCCGTCGTCGATGACGGAGAAGCCGCCGCTCGCGCGAGCACCGAAGTCACTGTGGGTGGCGCGGATACCCGTGTCCACGACGTAGGCGCTGACGCCCTGACCCGTGGACCCGTAGAGGTACGTGCTGTCGAGGGGTCCCTGACGCTGGTCGATGCGGTCCAGACCCCAGCCGGCTGGCTGCTGCCGGCCGATGGTCGGCTCCGGCGGCTTCCCCTCGGGGGCGCGGCCCGCTGCCACGGCCGGGCCCACCGGTTCCGCGTTGGCACGCACGATCTGGTCGGGCTCGATGTAGGCGACGTCGGGATCAGCCCGCACGGCCTCGAGCTGGGCTGGGTCCAGCTGTGCCGCGTAGCCGTTGATGACGTGCCGGAACTCGCGGGAGATGCGGACGCCGCGGCCGCGGGCCCGGTTCAGGGCCGCGGGCGGCGGGCCGGACGACGGGGCCGAGGCCAGCACGACGATGTAGCGGCCGGTCAGGGGTGGCGGCGCGGCCTGCGCGGGGGCCGCCATGGTCAGTCCCAGTGGCACGAACTGAACCGCGCTGGCGGCGGCACCAGCGGCCAGCGCGGTCGTGACCCTGCGGGCCGTCCGGATCGGCCAGGGTCGCCGGGGTCGTGGTCGCCAGGGTGGCAATCGTCGGAAATGTGATCGTCGGAGCTGTGGTCGACTCATGCCCGGATCTCCTGAGGGGTCGGTCAGCGCAGGTCAAGGCCGTGGACGACGCGCAGCTCGGCGTCGTTCGCCCGTAGCAGCGTGTCCAGCGCGTCACGGTTACTGGTGATTGCGGAGCGCTGCAGATCGGCCTCGACGGAGGACCAGACGCCGATCAGGTTGGTCGTCGCCTTGCAGCCGAGGTCGGCCGTCGCCGCGGCCTTCTCGGTCGGCGTCACCGGACCGGTGCGGAAGTGCGGATCTCCCGCGGCCGCCAGTGGGGTGGGATAGCTGAAGCCGCGCCCGCGCATGCAGTCCGACCAGGTGCGCAGGACGGCCTGGACCCGCGGGTCGCGCTGGGACCGGAAGTAGCTGTCCTGGCTGAGCCGCTGGGCCAGGAAGCGGTCGACGGCCGCCGGCGCGCCGGCCCGCATTCCGCGGCTGGCTTCGCCGGAACAGCCGCCCGGTGGCACGGGCTGACCGTCGACGACGTGTCGGCCTTCGCCGGTCAGCACCTCCGACGTGCGCGGGTCCGCTGCCTCGGTCGGCTTCGCCACGCTGACGGGGGGGTCGGTCGACACCCGGAAGCCGGCGGTGGTGGCGAGTCTGCGGTCGGTGATGCCGTAGCGGCGTTCGTTCGCCGTCCTCGGTCCGGCGGCTGGCGGTGGTTCGGGTGGGCCGGTGATCCCGAAGCGCTGCTCGCACCGGCGGAGCAGCACGCGGTAGCCGCGCGCCGCGAGGTCCGCGTCGCGCGGGTCGAGCAGGTAGCGATCCAGCGGGAGCCGTAGCCGGGACGCGTCGGTGACGACGGTCGGGACGTCCGCGGCCGGCTTCTCGCCCGCCCCGCCGCACCCGGCGCCGACCATCGCCGGCACGGTCAGTGCCGCCGCCAGCGCCCATGGAATGAGGGCGCGGGAGGGAGCTGCTGCGGCCCCGCGGTGTGCCGCGCCGCGCCGCATTCGGCGAACCATCCGAAGTGGCATTGAGATTCCTTACGCTCTGCCGAATCCGCGCAGTACTGATGCTTTGGGGTCGATCCGGCTCATGACGACCCCTTTGAAATCCTAGGAGGCTAATCGCCGAGGTGCGGCCGTGTGCACCGACCGCGGCCGGTTTCCGCGACAAGGCGGAAACCGGCCGACAGGTCGGCCCGTGCCGACGTCAGTGCCACGGGCGATCAGTTCTCGATGGGGGTGCGGATCAGACCCACTTGAGCGATTCGACGTTGTTGCGGAACGTGGAGGTGAAGTTTCCGCCGGTGTACGGCGGGATATCACCGGCCACGCCGGTGTAGTTCACGCCGGTGTAGACGCGGGCCGTGAGGTGCCGGTCGTAGTTCCAGTCCGACTCGGAGTTGTTGCCCACCCGTGCGCCCTGGCCGGCTCCGGGGGTGACGAAGGTGTTGTCGTTGAGGTTCCTGTCGCCGAAGTAGAAGTCTGCGCGGCTGCCGGTGTAGTTCTGCAGGTACCACAGGCAGAGGTCGCCGTAGCCGCTGCTGTAGGTGTTGCAGACGCCGTCCAGTTCCGCCCCTCGTACGCCGCCCTGGTTGCGGGCGGCCGCCGACGAGTCCGTGGTGCTGGCCGTGCCGACACCGGCGACCGGCGCGGGCGGACGCGGGCCCGTCGTGTTCACCGAGGTCGCGGCACTGGCGGGCTGTCCCACGGCCACGACGCCGGCGAGCGCCAGGCCGCCGAAGGTAACAGCCAGACCACGGCGCATCGCGGTTCTGTTCATGTAGGCTCCCTGAAATGTTGAGAAGTGAATAGCCGCCGTTCCCCATGGCGGCGCAGTGGGTGCCCGGCCATCACGTCCAGCAATGAATGGCGATTCATGGTGCGTGGTGGCTGTGGGCGCGCACTCGCACAGCATTCCCTGTCGTCCGGCTGTGTCCGGCGGAATTCCGCCGCCCGGCGGCTGGATGTTGTGTGAATTGAAAATATGGCGGCCGTCATCCGGTGTCCAGGAAGGCGACGCGAAGCGTGTCGACGTGGATCGGTGGTGGAATGCCCTGGTCGCGGGCGGTCTTTCCGGTCGGCCGGATTGTTCCGATCCTGGCATGTGCCGTTCCGTCCACGGTTCCCGGCAGTTGGCGCCGTTTCCGTTCTGCCGCAGCGCCTGTGGCCCCGAGCGAGAGGTCATCGCGTGGCGCGGCAAGCTCGCTGGTAGGGGCCCGACCTGGTCGTGCGCCGGCCGTCGCGAAACCCCGCACCCTGCCGTGACGGATAGCCGACACGTCATCGAGCCGCCGGCCGGCGCCGATGTCCGGCCGTCGGCGACAGGTCACGCCTCGGCGCCAGCCGGAGCCGGCGGGACGGGAAGCATCATCACGCCTGGTAGTCGATGGCTGGCGGCCGGGCCGAGGAGATCACGGGCCGGGGCACCGCCCGCGCGACGCTTCGCCCACCGCCGTCTAGCCTCGATGCCATGACCACCTTCGACCGTCGGCGCGTGCGCGCGGTCTGGGTGGCGTCGCTGCTCCTTCTGATCGGCCTGGTGGGCGGCCCGCCAGGCACCAACGGCACCGCGCCGGCCCACCCGGGGGACAGGGCACTGCCCGTCGCCGTGGCGATCGCCGTGCCGATCGGGGCCACCGAGGCCACGGCCGTCCGGATAGATGGCCGCGGCGTGGCGGCGGCCTCGTTGCTGCCCGGCCAGCCGGGTGGGTACGCGCTCGCGGTCGGGCTGGCGGCACTCGTGCTCGGCCAGCTCATCTGGTGGCGGCGCGTCGAGCGGGGCAGCGGCCAGCCATGCGGGCAGGTCACCGGCTGCGCCGCCCGCGCCCCGCCGCCTAGCCGCACCCCGGGGTAGATCCACGGTCCGTCGGGCGCTCGCGCTCGCGCCTGTTCCTCCGGGGAGCCGACTTCCACCCGGGCGTCGTCCGCCCGGGTCCTCTCTGGCGGGTCCGCGCGCCGCGCGGGCCCGTGCCATCTCCGGGTTCCGGCTTCGGCATGGTCGATCGCGGCCGTCAGCGGACGGTACGCGCCGTGGTCGCCGCCGTGGGCGTCACGCCCCGACAGCCCCCGCGTGGTCCGGCGACGCCAGGGCACGTGGGGGCTGTCGGCGGATCGGCGTCCCTCGGCCTCGCGACGTTGCCCGGCTGCCGGGCGTTCGTCGTCCCGGCCTCGGCGACGCGCGGCAGCGGCCCTGCCGAGCGACCGCGGATCGTGACCATCGCTGGGCACGCCGCGCCGAGCGGACCCGCGTACCTGAGGACAGATGTGTGAACGCTGCATTCGAATGGGACCGCATCCTCATCGCCACGACGATGCTCGCGGCGATGTTCGTGGTACCGGCCCTGGTGATCTGGCGCGACCAGATCCGGGACCGGCGCCGGTTCGGCATGACGGCGCTGTCCCGCCCCGTCCGCTACGGCGCGGACGGCCGGACCTTCCGGGAGGGCTCCCTCCCGCCCGCGGGCGGGACAGGGGTGGAGATCACCGGTGCGCCCGTGAGCGCCGCCACCGCAATCGGGTCACCGG
>NZ_JALKFU020000519.1 GCF_023242965.2 Frankia sp. AgKG'84/4 | reverse complement strand
GACCGCGCACCGGACGCCGGTGGTCACCGCGACGCGCGGCTGATCCCGCCGCCGTCCCCCAGCACCGCCAGTCGGCGTCGGCGGGCTTCGCGGGGGCCAGCATCGCGCGGTGCGCCGCGGAACCGTCGAGGGGAGCGTTGACGCGCTCGGCGATCCGCCAGCCGTCCGGGGTGCGGGGTGCGGGGTGCGGGGTGCTGGGTGTGGGGTGCGGGGTGCGGGTCCAGCGCCAGATGTTCGCGGAGACGTGCGCGATCCAGAACCGGTCGGCGTCGGGGTCCCAGCGGATGTTGAGGGCGTAGCTGCGGCCGGTCGCCTCGTCGCCGTGGACCTCGACGTGCGGCGTGGTCAGCACGTGGGCGCAGCCGTCGCGGTTAGCGTGCCGATCGCGGGCACTTTCGGTGGCCACGGCCTGAAGGAACGAGGTTTCACCGACCTCTGTACCGTCGACTATGGCGACGTCGGGGCGTGGCAGGGCGCTGATGCCCTCACCACGGCGTTCGACGAGATGCACAAGCCGTTCGGGCACACGAGGCACAGCCTCACCACCTCGACATCCGCGTCGACGGTGACCGGGCCGAGGCCCGCAGCTACGTCAATGCGGTGATCATCGTGCCGGGGTATGTGGGCGGATTTCAGACGTAGGGGTACTACGACGACGAGATCGTCCGGACGGCGAGCGGCTGGCGGATCGAGCGCCGGGTCCTCGCCAGCGTGTACTCCACCGAGCTGGGCGGCGCGCCGACGTCAGCCTGACGTGGGCTGGATCGAGTCAGGTGCAGGGTAAACCGTCGGTGTGCCGGCGGGTGGACTGGCGGCTGTGCATCCGGAGCAGGTCGCTGGTCGGGGTGAGCGCGCAGCCGCACGCCCGCCACTGCTCGCGGCCGATTGCGTAGACGTTGCTCGCCTGCCAGGGGCCGACGTCCGCCACCCCGCGGTACTGCATGCCGAGTCGGCGGGCGATCGTGTTCATGCCGACGTTGTCCCGGTGCGTGATGGTGATGAGTTCGGTGACGGGCAGCCGGTCGAAGCCGAACTCCAGCGAGGCGCGGATCGCCTCGGTGCCAAGCCCGTGTCCCCAGCGGTCCCGCCGGATGGACACGGCGACCTCGATCCCCGGCCAGCCCTCGGCGGCGTAGGAACCGGCGCGGCCGAGGAACTCGCCCGTGCCACGTTCCTCGACCGCCCACATGCCGTGCCCGTGCAGCATCCACATCCCCAGCAGGTGAGTGACCAGGCGTTCCGTGCCGTCCTGCCCGAATGGCCCGTTGAGATAGCGCATCGTCTCCGGGTCGGCGTTCATCGCCGCGTACGGGGAGAGATCCGCGGGACGCCAGCCGCGCAGGATCAACCGGGACGTGAGGACGGTCGGGATCTCGGTGCGGCTGGGTGCGCCATAGGTCAACGTCATATGAGTGATGGTCCGCCCACGGGGGCTGGTCGGGAAGTACTCTGGGCGACGATTCCGTGCGTGTCTTCTCAATTGCGGTGAGTTTGAGCATTTCTTAACGCAAATACGGGTGAAAGTGGCACATCGTAACGCCTACGCCATTATGTGGTTACCTGGCGGCGATCTGTGTATCACGGCTGATGTGATCATCGGCGGCAGGTCGCCCGGTAGGGCACCCCGGGCAGGTAGTACCGCCACGACGACGCGTCCAGACCCACTCTGGCGGTCTGGCATGCATAACCGATGATGCCGCCCTGGCGAAACGCCTGGACCGCGGCGAGGCGCCACAGCCGGAGCGTCCCGTCATAGCCGCCCGAGGCGAGCAGGGCGCCGTCTGGGGAGAAGGCTACGGACCGCACGGACCGGGTGTGCCCCGCCAGCGGTTGCCCGATCGGGCGCAGGACGCCCGGCGACGCCGAACCCACGCCGTCGCCGGTCACGGCGGCCGGGAGGTCGGCGGCGCCGGTGGCCCACAGCCGAACCCCGGGTCCCGAGCCGACGCTGGCGAGCAGGGTGCCGTCGGGCGAGAAGGCCAGGGCCTGGGTAGCACCCGTGTCGGTGCCCGCCCGAGCGAGGACATGACGACCCTGCACGCCGCCGGTCGCCACCACCTCGATCCGGCCACCCCGGCTCGTGCCGGTGCCCCCGTCACCCACCTCGTCGCCGCCGGCCGGGCCGGTCACGCCGGCCGGTGCGCCGCCACTGCCATCCGCCTCGATCGGCGCCGTCGCCGACCGGGCGAGACGTGGGTCGGACGGCGGGGGGCCCGGAGTGGGCGGACCGGTCGCTCGTGGCCGGGCCGGGTCGGTCAGGTCCCAGACCAGCGCGGTGCCGTCCGCGGCGGTCGCGGTCAACCGCCGGTGGCCGAGGGCGAACTCCACGGCGATCGCCGGGCCCGGCAGCCCCCGCAGCGGCGCCACGACCGGCACGAGTCGGGTGCCGCGGATCGACCACAGCGACACCGACTGGTCCGCGCCGCCGGCGGCGAGCAGCGTCCCGTCCGGGGCGAAGCCGAGCGCGGTCACCGGATCGCCGGGGCTGGCGAAGCCCGTCGGGTCCGCGGCGAGGCTCTGCAGCAGGCCCTCCTCGCTCACCGCGCCCGGCGAGACCGTGGCAGCGGCGATCCCCAGCCGCAGCGCCCGGTCGCGGTCGGTGGTTCGCACGTCGCGTGCGGTGGCCAGCAACGACTGGGCAACCGCCGCCAGCCGGGCCAGATCGGCGGCCCGCTGGGAACGCTGCGCCGACCGGTTCTGGAAGCCGGCGGTCGTGGCAGCGGCGACGGCCACGACGAGCAGCAGGGACAGCACCGCGACGGTCCGGCGCCGGCGTCGCCGCTCGCGGCGGGTGATGCCGTCTGCGTGCTGGTGGCATTCGGCGAGGAACTGCCGGCCGGCCCGGTTGAGGTTCACCACCGGTTCGCCGCCCGCCCGGAATCGGTCATAGGACCCCCACAGGATGGTGGTCGCGGCGGTGAGCCGGTCGACGTCCCACAGCGGGCCGCCGCGGGAGCGCCGGGTGGCGGCGCGCTCCACCTGCCCCTCCGTGAGCAGCGCCGCCTCCCGCTCGCGGATCGCCGAGTCCAGCGGCTGCCAGGCGGTCAGCAACGCCTCGTGCACGACGCCGACGGAGGTGCCGCCCAGGCTGTCGCTGGGCGTGGACAACAGCCGTTCCTCGACGAAGACCCGGAACGCGGTGCGCAGCGCGTCGCTGGACAGCTCCTCGAAGTCGATGCGGCGCCGGGTTCGCCGGCCCGCCTCGTCCAGCGTCGCGAGCTCTGCCATGCTGGCAAGAATCACCTCCCGGGCCAGGCCGGCGGCGGCGACCGCGTCGTCGAGCACCGCGTCGGCCCGGCGGGCGAGCGCACCGCGCACCCCGCCGAGCTCCTCGTAGCGCGCGGTGGACAGCCGACCGCCGCGAACCTGGTCGCCGGCCAGCTCCTGCAGGGTGAACGCGAGCAGCGGCAGGGCCTCGCCGCCCTCGGTCTCCTCGACCATCCGGCTGACCAGCTCCGGGTCGACCGACAGCCCGGCCACCCGGGCCGGCTCGCTGATCACCACGCGCAGCATGTCCCGCCCGAGCGGCCGCAGCGGGAACGTGTGCAGAGAGACGTCGTGCAGCTCCGGCACGGCGAACAGCTGGTCCTGGAACTCCGAGCGCACGGCGATGACGACGCGGATCGGCCCGTCGAGCCCACGGGAGATCGCGGTGGCGAAACGGGACCGCTCCGGCGGCGGAGTTCGGGTGAACAGCTCCTCGCCCTGGTCGACGACGAGCAGCAGCCGGTCCCGCGGCGGGCCCGGAGCGGCGGCGAGCAGCTCCTCCGCGACCGTGGCGAGCGCGCCGGGCTCGTCCCGCAGCCGCCGCCCGATCTCGTCGGCCGTCCAGCGCACGCCGGCGAGCTGCGCGGCCTTCTCCAACGCCAGGGCGAGCTTGCGCAGCGGGTCGCGGCCCGGCACGAACG
>NZ_JALKFU020000518.1 GCF_023242965.2 Frankia sp. AgKG'84/4 | reverse complement strand
GCGCCGGGCGGCGCGCCCGCCGGTCGCGGTGGCGCCGGTCCAGGTGGGCGCCGTGGACCCCGACCCCAGGGTGACGCTGTCGCCCCGGCCGCTGAGGCCCACTAGGTGGACCAGTGCCGGCAGCAGGATCACCCGCACGACCAGCGCGTCGAGGATCACGCCGACGGACAGCCCGACGCCGAGCAGCTTCATGATCCGCACAGGCTGGTCCGCGAGCGACAGGAACACCGCCACCATGATCATGTTAGTGGCGACGACGACGTGGCCGACGTCGGCGTGGCGACTGCTGATCGCCTGGGTCTGGTCGCGCTCCCCCGCCGCGCCCCACAGCCGGCTGAGCATCGTCAGGTGCATGCCGACCGCCAGCCCGAACACGATGATCATGATCAGGCCGAGGACGAACGGCTCGATCGGCCCGGACCGCACGCCCATCGCCCCGGTGAACGTGCCCTTGACGAAGATGGTGGTGATCACGCCGAGGGTAGCCGCGAGGGCGAGCAGGCTGGCGCCCATCACCGCGACGCTGTGCCGCAGCGAGCGCAGCGCGATGCCGACCGTCAGCCCGACCATGAGCAGTTCCAGGCCGACGAACACGGGCAGGATCCGGATGAACCGCGCGGAGGCGTCGTCGAAGATCGCGCTCTGGCCACCGATGTAGACCTTCAGGGAGGTGCCCCTGGTGACGGCGGGCACCGTCTGCGTCCGCATCCGGTGGATCAGCGCGCTGACCGACTCCGACCGCGGCGCGTCCTGCGAGATGACCTGGATCATCTCGCCGTCGACCTTGTCGTTGCGCAGCGAGAGGAACGCGCGCTGCACCCCGGGGGTGGCCTTCAGCGCGTCGAGGAGGTGGGTGGAGGCGTCCGGCGGGGAGGCCGCCAGGCCCGTGGCGACGACGACGATCGGGCTGTTGAGCCCGGGGATGAACTGGTCGCTGATCACGTCGAAGGCCCGCCGGGTGGTGGTCGAGGTCTCGTCGACGCCGCCGTCGGAGCCGCCGAGGCGCAGCCCGGCGACCGGCAGCGCGAGCACCACCAGCAGCAGCACCGCCGCGCCGGCGTAGATCCGCGGGTGGCGGCCGAGCGTGCCGGCCCACCAGGAGCGCAGGCCCGGGCGTACCGGCAGGCCGGCACCGGTGGCGCGCAGCTGGGTCCGCTCGACCCAGACGAGCAGCCCGCGCCCGGCGATGTGCAGCGCCGCCGGGAGCAGGGTGGCGACGGCGAGGATGCTCACCACGGCGGTGGCGAAGCCGGCCAGCGCGATACCGGCCAGGGTGTTGAGGTGCAGCGCGCTGGTCGCGAGCATGACCAGCCCGAGGACGAGGCCACCGCCGAGGGTCGCCCGGCCGGGGCGGCGCATCGCCGCCCGCACGGCGTCGGGTGGTGCCAGGCCCGCCCGCAGGCCGTTCTGGGCGCGGTTGACGATCACCACAGCGCTGCCCAGGCTCATCCCGAACGCGAGCACCACGGCGAGCAGCGGCGCGAGCGCCATCATGCTGGCCCGGTGCGAGAGCAGGGTGACCGCGACGATCGACCCGACCACCGAGGCCACGCCGACGAGGCCGCACACCGCCACGGCCGCGGGTGATCGGACCGTCAGCGCGAGCAGGATCAGGGCGAGGGCGAGACCGATCAGGATCGGCCCCGGCGAGATCGCCGCCTGTGTGACCGCGGTCGAACCCGGGCCGATGACGTCGACCTGCAGGTCCGGGCCGTTGTAGGCGGCGATGGTGTCCATCAGGTGATGGATCGCGACGGTGTCCGGCGCGGTCGCCGAACCCTTCATCAGCACCGCGAAGATCAGCGCGTGACCGTCCGCGCTCAGCGGCGAGCCACCGATCGGCAGCGCGCCAGCGGGGCTGTAGGGATCGAACGCCGCCGCGACGCCGGGGATCTTGCCGATCCGGGCGATCATCTCGGTGACCCGGGCGCGGACCTCCGGCGCCTGCACGGTGCCCTGGCGGGCCCGCACGGTGACCGTCTCGTTGTCCGGCAGGCCGTCATTGCCCAGGACCTTGCCCACGAGGTCGAGCGCGTGCGCGGACTCGGCGCCGGCGTTGCCGAGGTCCAGGGAATACCGCGAGCCGGCGTTCTGGACCGCGCTGAGCCCGGCGATCATCGCCACGAGCCACACCGCCACGACCAGCCAGCGGTTCCGCTGGCACCAGCGGACCAGTAGCGCCACGAACCTCTCCTCGACACACAGACCCGAGCGTTTGGACGGTTTGGGAGGAATGGGAAATTCGTCCCATCGCCAATCTGGCCCGGCGATCGCTCGGCGTCAACGCGTTCTGTCGCTGCGGCGCCGAGATCGGCACTCCGGTGGCGGCCGGGGGCACCGATCCGAGGGTTCACGGTCCCGAGTGACGAATTTCTGGACCTTCGCTGGCAACAGACTGCCAAGATCAAGCGATCCACAACGCGATGTGCATTAGTTGCCAAATATGGGTGCTTGCGCCACTATCGAACGCTTTTCGCAATGCCCACACAATGGACGTGTGACGATCGGTCCGCCAACCCCCCGCTCCCCTGGAGCTGGCACCGAAAGGACGGACGTCCCGATGTCGGTCACCGCAACCGTGTCCACCGAGAACGACCAGGACCTCCCCTCGTTTCCGTTTCCGGATACCTTCTCCCCGCACCCCAGCGGACATCTCGCGGAGCTGGCCCGCTCGGCACCGGCGCACCGGGTCCGGTTCGGACCGGGACAGGTCCCGATCTGGCTGGTCGTGCGGTACGCGCCGGCCCGGGCGATGCTCGCCGACCCGCGTTTCTCCCGCACCCGCACGCTGGAGTTCAACCCGCCGCTGACCGCCGGACAGATCCCCGACCCGAACTCGCTGCTCTGGCTCGACCCGCCGGCGCACACTCGGATCCGCGGCCTGGTCAACGCCGGCTTCGCCCACCGCCGCATCGAGCGGATGCGGGCCGGGATCGCCGCCGCGGCGCGGGCCCGCATCGACGCGATGATCGCCCAGGGCGAGCCGGGCGACCTGCGCGATCTCGCCTTCCACCTGCCGATCGAGGTGATCTGCGAGCTGCTCGGCGTGCCCGGCCTCGACCGGGAGAAGGTCCGTACCTGGAGCGCGTCGCTGTTCCGTTTCCACCTCGACCCCGCCGGCGCCGCCGCCGGGCTCGGGGCGCTGTAGGGCTACGTGGGTGAACTCTGCCGCGCGCGCCGCGCGGCGCCGCGGGCCGACGGTGAGCCCACCGGCCTGCTCGACGTCGTCCTCGCCGCCAACGACGCCCAGGCCGCGGCCGCTGACGGCGACCCGCTGACCGACGCGGAGCTGCACTCGCTGGCGATGACGCTGCTCATCGGCGGTTTCGAGACGACCGGTGGGGTCATCACCAACGTGATCACCACGCTGCTGGCCGACCGGTCGCACTGGGAGTCGCTCGTTGCCGACCCCTCCGGGCTGCCGGGCGCGGTCGAGGAGCTGCTGCGCTACCACCCGCTGTCGATGACGTTCCCGCGGGTCGCGACCGAGGACGTCGACCTCGGCGGGTTTGTCGTGCGCGCCGGCGAGGTCGTCGTGGTGCCGCTGGCGGCGATGAGCCGCGACCCCGAGGTCTTCACCGACCCCGACCGGCTCGACCTCACCCGCGAGCCCGTCACGAACCTGACCTTCGGCCACGGCCCGCACCACTGCATCGGCGCCCACCTGGCTCGGGTGGAGCTGACCGAGACGCTCGCGGCCCTGCTCGAGAAGCTCCCCGGGCTGCGCCTCGCGGTACCCGCGGACGAACTGACCTACGAGCTCAAGGCGCCGATCGGCCGCCCGCAGACGCTGCCCGTGCACTGGTGACGCGCTGCGCCGGCCGGGCCCTCACCCGGCCCGGCCGGCGGCGGTCCCACCCGCGCGGGCGCGGGGGGCGGCAATTTAGCCAAACCCGCCCCCCTGTGTCCG
>NZ_JALKFU020000517.1 GCF_023242965.2 Frankia sp. AgKG'84/4 | reverse complement strand
GTCTGGGCGCGGGCACGCGGACGCCCGCGCCCGCCTCGGCTCCGCCCGGCGCCCGGGATCCGGCCGGTGGCTGGTAGGCCGCCATCGTCTCGGTCAGCACACCGAACAGGCCGCGCCCGTCGATCGCCAGGTGGTGCCCGATGACGCCCAGCCAGTCACCGTCCGGGTGGTGGAACAGCAGCATCCGGACCAGCGGCGCGCGGGTCAGGTCGATACCGGCGAGCATCTCCTCCCGCAGGGCACGCCAGGCGTCGTCCGGGGAGGCGACGGCCAGCTCGGCCACGGGCGCGGGGCGCGAGGTGGCCATGATCCGCCAGCCGCCGGCGCCGGAGAGGTCCCGCAGCTCGGACCGGGTGGCCCGGTGACGGGCGAAGACGCCCACGGTGGCCTTGGCGAGCTGGTGCGCGTCGACGTGCCCGTCGGTCCGGCCGAGCAACGCGATGATGATCGGCACGTCGGCCCGGTTGGAGGCCAGGAGGAGCTGCTCGGGTTGGGTCAGCGGTCGTGTGCCGGTCACTGCTCGTCCTCCCGTGGCCGGTGGCTGCCGGCCTGCGATGCGGCGGATCCCTGCTGGCCGCCCCCCAGGATCGCCGACGGACGGGCACGGGCGGCGCAGAGCGCCGCGACCGTCGCCGCGAAGGCAAGTGCACCGGCCGCCTGGGCCCAACCGCTGAACGCACCCTGGCCCGTTCGCGGCGCGAGGTTCGGGTTGAGCACCATGATGGCGCCTGCGACGGTCATGCCGCACGCCGCGAGCCATGGCAGCACCGCGGGCCGGCGCCGGGCGGCGACGGCGAGCGGTATCAGAGCGAGTGCCGCGGGGCCCGCCACCAGCCACACGGCGAGAGCGGCGGCGACCGCCGCGACCCACGGACCGGGCAGCGTGGACGCGGCCCGCACCAGCCGCACGCGGCGCGGGTCCAGGAACCGGGGATAGCCGTCCGGGTCCGACGAGGGGCGCAGCCGCAGCCGAGCGGGCACCAGCGCGATCACCACCAGGAGCAGCACCAGGCTGAGGCCCACGAGCAACCCGAAGCGGTAGGACCGGCCCGGACCGTTCTCGATCACGACGGTGCCGGCGGCGCCGGCCGGCACGATCCAGCCCTGCTGCCAGCCGTCGAGGCGCACCGGCGTCAGCGGGGTGCCATCGAGGCTCGCGGTCCAGGACCGGTTCGCGTTCTCGTGTACCGCGAGGAACGTCCGCTGGCCCGCGCCGAGGGTGACCGTGCGCCGCTCGGGCGTCCACTGCCCGATCGTCGCCGGGCGGGCCGGCGTCGGCTGCCCCGCGGCCGGCGGGATGACCGCGGGAGTGGGGCTGATCAGCGAGAGTGTGTCGACGAGCAGGGCGGGGGCGCCCGGGAGAACGCTGAGTAGATGCTGGCCGGCCGCGAGCGGCACCGTGCCGTCCGGCGTGCACACCGTCAGCCGCATCGGCGCGGCGGTGGCGAGGTCGCCGGCGGTTCCCTCGACGCGGGCCGGGTAGACGGTGCCGTCGATGGCGACCCCCGGGCCGCGGCCGCAGTCGAGCACCGCCGGGGCCGCGGGGTTCGCGGGCGCGGGCGTTCCCACCGGCGGCGGCACGGCGACGACGGTGCCCGCGACGGTGAACCGCTCCGGGCGGGCCGTCTCGAAACGGCGGGTGATCGTCAGCTCCTCCGAGGCGTTGAACGGCTGGGTCGGATCCGCCCGGGCACGGTCGAACGCGTACATCACCGGGCCACTCGCCTGAACTGCGAACATCGCGGTCGCGTCGCTCGGAACCTGAGCGTAGTGCTGAAACGACTGGCCGGGTACGGCGAGTTCGCGGATTCCCGCGCCGAGCGTGTGGGCGTCACCGCCCGTGACACCGAGGAGGGTGACGGTGAACCACGAGCTCGCCCCGTTGGGCGCCGTGAGTCGCTGCGGGCCCCCTGTCGGGGTCACCGGTGTGTCGATGGAACCGTTCGCGGTAGTCACCCTGAGTACGGTGGGTACCGGGCGTCGCGGCGAGTCCGCCAGGACCTGCACCTCCAGGTACGGCACGGTCACCGGGGCGCCGACGTCGAGGCGCAGCCAGGCACCCTCCGTTCCGAGGACCGGGTCCGGCCGGGCGGACCACCAGGTGTACGGCAGGCCGTCGACGGCGCCGGCCGGTCCCGCCTCGGGCGCGGCCCGCAGCAGATATCCGTACGACGACGCGGTGACCGACTTCCCGTCCAGGTAGCCGCCGACCGTCTGGTGCCCGGCGGGCGGCCGGTCGGTCCACTCCTTGGTCGGCTCGGTCGTGCCGGCGGCCCGTTCGGTCGGGCCGAGCAGGTAGGACGAGGTGTTGTGGACGAGGCCGAAGGTGACGTCCCGCCGGTCGAACGTGTCGGTGACCGCGAGGCTGGTCGTGGGCGTGACGATGTCGGCGGCCGGCACCACGTCGGCGGGCGCGACGACCGTGCCGCGGGTGGCGGGGTCGACGTCCTGGGCGTCCACGGTGCGCTGGTCGCCGAGGTCCATGGCGAGCACCGCGGCGCGGTCCGGGGCGAGCAGGCCGTGCTCGGCGAGCTGGACGGTCGCCTCGGGACCGCCGGAAACGACCATGGCGGTCGCGACGGGGTAGGTGTCGACCGTGCGGGCGCCACCGGGAACCGTCCACACCTCGAGCGCGGGCGCCCGGCCGGTGTCGCGCCGGGTGGCCGCGGGCAGGATCCGTTCCCGGTCGCCGGCGCGGGCGTCGACCAGCGGCCCGAACGTCGCCGCCTGCCGCAGACCGCCCGCCAGCAACGCGCGGTGGATCTCGTCGGTGGACGGTGGGACGTCCCAGTTGTCGTCGGCGAGGTCGTTGCGCACCAGCACCTGGCCGACCCCGGCGCGGGTCAGCGCGGCGCCAAGACCGGCGCCGTCGTCGTAGAGGGCGTTCTCGACACCGTCGAGCCAGCGGGTCATGCCGACGCCGCCGAGCGGGATCAGGCTGCGCTCGCCCCACGGGGTCGACGACAGCCACTTCACCGGCTCGTCCAGCGGGCGACCCCAGTCGTACTCGGCGAACGACGCCCCGGGCAGCAGCAGGGTGCGCCCGCCCCGCGGGTTCGCCGACAGCCAGTTCGCCGCCTGCGTCCAGTAGCCGGGGACGGCACCGAACGAACCGGGCTGCAGCGACTTGCCCTCGAACAGCGGAAGCATGCTGGCCACCAGCGAGGCCACGGTCAGCACGAGCGCGGCCCCGGCGACGGGCCGACGTGCGCGCCCGGCCCGGGTGGTCGCGGGCCCCCGCGCGGTCGAGCGGGCGGCGAGCCGGTCCGCGGCGATCCCGAGGGCGTGGACGAGTCCGAGCGCCATCGGCAGGTGGGTCACCGCCTGGAACTTGAACACGTTACGGATCGGGCTCAGTTGGCCGTCGAGCAGCACCCGCAGGTCGGCGGAGACCGGGCTGCCCAGCGCGCCCGGATAGGCCGCGGCGACCGCCACCGTCCCGACCCCGAAGGTGATCAGCAGAAAGCGCCGGGCCGGCAGGTCGCGCCGGGCCAGCCCCCACAGCGAGATCGCCGCGAGGGCGTACGACCCGGCGATCACGAAACGCGCGCCGACGTAGGCTGCGGCGGCCGGCAGCCAGACATTCGGCACCCGCAGGTACGCCATCCAGTCGGTCGCGGTGCGCAGCGTCTCGGCGATCGACACCGTGGACGTGGTGAGGTCGGCGGACTCGGTGAACGGCAGGAAGTTCAGCCCGTACCGGCCGAGCGCGAGCAGCCCGATCGCCCACCAGGCCGTCGCGAGCACGACCGCGACGAACCACCACGCGCGCAGCGCCCAGACGCGGCGGCTGCCACCGGCGAACAGCAGCAGGATCGCCGGGCACACCAGCACGTCGGCGGTGACGCTCGCGTTGATCCCGCCGGTGCACAGCACCGCCAGCCCCGACTGCGCGCCCGCGCGGCGCGGCGAGAGC
>NZ_JALKFU020000516.1 GCF_023242965.2 Frankia sp. AgKG'84/4 | reverse complement strand
CTGCGGAGTTGACGCGGGCGGTGTCGCTGCCGGCGTGGGCGATGCCGAGGTGGGCGATGCCGAGGTGGGCGATGCCGAGGTGGGCGATGCCGAGGTGGGGGGCGCAGCGGTCGGTTCGGTCGCCGAGTCGGGCTGGTCGCCCGGCGCGGGGTGCTGCGCACCGGTCGGGTCGACGCGCCCGTCCGGGTCCGGGCAGCCACTGGCCGCCGGTGTGGGCTCACCCGGGCCGGGTACCGGCGGCCGCTCAGCCATCGCTGACGAGCCCCTCGGACAGGAGCGCCCCCGCTGTGTGCTGGCGGACGAACTCGAGGCTGTCCGAGAAAATCTTCTCTTTGTCGTTGTCGAGGGTGGCCACGTGGTAGCTGTTCATCAGCAGCCGCTCCTCGATGGGCGCCCGGACCCCGGCCAGCAGCAGGGCCCCGGAGCTGGGTTCGACCACGTGATCGACGACGCTGCGGAACGCCAGCACGGGGGACACGATCCGACCGAGATCGGCTCTGGTCACCGCCCACAACTGGCGCAGGGACGCGAACGCGCGCAGCGGCACCCGGTCGTAGCCGACCTCGGGCACGCCGTCGGCCTTCACATCACCCGCGACGCCCGGCACGGCGGGGACGAACTTCGCGAGCAGGGGGGCGAGCGCCGCGGTCCGCCGCTCGGTGGACAGGCTGGCGTTGACGGTGACCAGGCCGGCGACGTCGGCGCCGTGCTCCTCGGCGAGGCGCAGCGTCAGGGTCCCGCCCATCGACAGGCCCATCACGAACACCTGCTCGCACTCGTCGCGCAGGCGCAGGAACTCACCGCGTGCGGTGGAGTACCAGTCCTGCCAGGTGGTGGGCACCATGTCCTGCCAGCGGGTGCCGTGCCCGGGCAGCCGCGGGCAGGCCACGGTGAGCCCGGCGGCCGCGAGGGCGTCACCCCAGGGCCGCATGCTCCCCGGCGAGCCGGTGAAGCCGTGCACCAGCAGGACCCCGACCGGGCCGCCGGCAGACGAGAACGGCTCCGCACCTGGCAGCGGCGCCGTACCGGTGGAACCCGCCATCATTGTCCGCCCTTCGCTGCCCCGTGCCCGCCCGCGTGCCACATCGCGGGGTGGGCGCGGAAGGAAAACGCCGGTAATCGCATGCTCGCACGGTCTGGGAGCCATGGCCACGGTCGTCCACGTCTCATCCGTCCACGTCTCATCGGTGCATCGAGAGGCCGGCCGAGGCGGGGGCACTCTCCGCTGAGATGATATGGGTCCCACTCCCAGCGCGCCGCCGATCCGCCGGACCCGCTCCGCATGGTGGTGTTCCGCTGGACGCGATGATTGGCCCTCCCTAGGCTCATGGCGGCACTCGGACCATGCCCGGCGACCCCGCACCTCGCCTGGAAACGCCCGCCGGATGCACCGTCGCGCAGCGCTCTTCGCGCCGCGCCGCGGCGCGGTGCCCCGCAGCGCGGTGGGATGCTGAGGGCCGGTGTGAGCGGCGCCGACGGGTGCAGGCGGGCGGCCGGCACCGGTCGCCCCGGAGGATGTCGTCTCACCAAGGGTGGGACGCAGGCGGGAGCGGTTCTTGTTCTACTGGGTGCTCAAGGCGGTGCTGACCCCGATGCTGCGGGTGGTGTGGCGCCCGTGGGTCGAGGGTGCCGAGCACATCCCCCTCGACGGCCCGGCGATCCTCGCCGGCAACCATCTCTCCTTCCTCGACAGCTTCTTCCTGCCGTTGGTCATCCCGCGGCGGGTGACGTTCCTGGCCAAGAGCGACTACTTCACCCAGGGCGGGGTGAAGGGCTGGTTCAAGCGGGTGTTCTTCAGCGGGGCCGGCCAGATCCCGATCGACCGCAGCGGCGGCAAGGCAAGTGAGGGCGCGCTGGGCTCGGGCGTGCGGGTGCTGCGCCAGGGCCGGCTGCTCGGGATCTACCCGGAGGGCACCCGATCCCCGGACGGCCGGCTCTACCGCGGCAAGATCGGCGTGGCCCGGATGGCGTTGGAGGCCGGCGCGCCGGTGATCCCGATCGCGATGATCGGTACCTTCGAGGTGCAGCCGCCTGGCAAGATCGTCCCGAAGATCCGTCGGATCGGGATGCGGGTCGGCAAGCCGCTGGACTTCTCCCGCTATGCGGACATGGCCGATGACCGGGTGGTGCTGCGGTCCATCACCGACCAGATCATGTATGAGCTGATGGCACTTTCCGGCCAGGAGTACGTCGACATGTACGCGAAGCGCGCCAAGGAGGACCTCGCCGCCGCCCGCGCGTCGCTGCCGTCGGGCGCCGCGGCCGGCGCTGCGGCCGATCCCGCGCAGACCAGGCCGCCCGCGAGCGATGATCACGTCGAGGCGGTCTGACCCGCGCTTCGGTGGCACGGCAGGATTGGCGCTGTGCGTGGCGATTGCGCTTCTGTGTCGGATTCAGCTGATCGAGCGGACGGCGGTACCTCCCGAACCCTTCTCCCGGTCCACGGGGGCCTCGGCCCGGCCGTCCGCGGTCGGCGGCCGGTCATTCGCCGGCGTCGCGGCGGCGCCCTGCTGGCGATCACGGAGGCGGGGCGGGACGCCCTGCACCGGGACATGGCCCAGCGCGACGCCTGGCTCACCCGCGCCCTCGACGATCTCACCGACGCCGAGGTGGAGCTGGTGCGCATCGCTGCCGAGCTGCTCGATGGCCTCGCGGAACGCCCCGACGACCCGCTGGTCGTCACCGCCGGGACCGCCCGGTCGGCGTGAGCGCGGAAGGCGAGCCGCTGTGGATGCGGCACGCCATCTGGTGGCACGTCGACCCGCTCGGCCTCACCAGCGCCGACACGACCAGCGCCGACACGACCAACGCCGACACGACCAGCGCCACCCCTGGCGGCCGGACGGATGACCTACGAGTCGAGCGCCGAGGGCCAGCGGCTGCCCGTCGCGCTCAACCTTCGCCGTAGCGAGCGAGGACACCGTGCCCCGTTCGGCTGGGCCGTGCGGCCAGCCTTTCGGCCTTTACCGTGGCTTGCGGCCCTGGCGGCCGCGGGTGCGGGGGCGACGGCCGGCGGGATGGGAACCGGGGCCGGTGCGGCCCGCGGGGCGGAATCGGCCGGCCGGCCGGGGGCGGCGGCCGGGACGGCGCATCATGGCCGGGACGGCAGCTGCATGCCGTCGAGATGGGGGACGGTGACCGCGGTGACCAGCAGGCCGCCCTCGGCGAGCCAGTGCCCGCCGAATCCGGTGAGCCGGCGGCCGTCGAGCACGGGACCGTCCACCAGCAGCCTGGCTTCGAAGGTGCCACGGGCCCGCAGCGGCGCCGGCGCGGGGCGGTCGTGTGGCTGCGGCGGCGACGAGCCTGCCTGCAGGGTCGGGCTGGCCCAGCCGGGTGGAGTCGGGGCGGGGCCGGTGGGCGCCGTGCCGGGGTCGATGACCAGCTCGGCGTCCTCGAAGCCCAGCCAGCGCTGCGCCAGCGGGAACCATGCCTTGTAGACGGATTCCTTGGCGCTGAACAGCAGGCGGTCCCACCGCACGGCGGGCCTGGCCGCGAGGTGGGCGGCGAGCCAGCCCCGCTCGGCCGCCACGGTGATCTCCTGCGTGACGCCCTGCGGGTTCGCCTCGTTGGGCTCGGCGTCGATGCCGATCGTGCACAGCTCGCTCGCCCGGGCCACAGCGGCGGCCCGGTAACCGGCGCAGTGGGTGATGCTGCCGACCACCCCGTCAGGCCAGCTCGGCGCGCCCCGCGGGCCGGGCAGGATCGGCGCCGGTGGCAGACCCAGGGTGCGCAGGGCCCGGTGCGCGCAGACCCGGGCGGTGGTGAACTCGCGGCGGCGTTTGTCGACCGCCTTCGCGAGCAGCGCGGACTCCTCGGGGAACAGGACCGCGCCGGGATCGTCCTCGAACGCCTCGACCGCGACGACAGCCGCGGGCAGCAGGCTCGCCAGCACCGCGCCTCAGCCCCGCGCCGCCGGGCGGACGGGCGCCGCGGGCC
>NZ_JALKFU020000515.1 GCF_023242965.2 Frankia sp. AgKG'84/4 | reverse complement strand
GGCGCACCAGCCGGACCCCGGCCCCGTCGAGCCAGCTCGCGATCCGCTCCGTCTCCGCCACCGACGCGCAGGGCGCCGGCCCCGGCTGCGGGCGGACGGTCTCCGCGCTCGCCACGGCCGCGTCGACCCACGGGCGCGGATCCACCCCGGGTTCGACCGTCAGCGCGCTGACCAGGCGGCCGCGGCGCACCACGGCCAGATCCCAGCCGGCGTCCGCCCTCGGCGCGGCGGCGACGAGCTCGGTGATCCGGGTCAGCTCGGCGAGGCGCTGACCGCGGGCCGCGGCGCGGACGAACGCCACCATCCGGTCGCGCTCGACGCCGGCCTCCTCGTAACGGCCCTCGCCGGACAGGCGGTCCATCCTGCGCGTGCTGGCGGCGATGACGGGCGCGGGGTCGCCGGTGATGGCCGCCTGGGCGCGCGCGACGTGCCGGGCGTAGGCGGGGACGTCCTCCCGGCCGTCACAGGGTGCGCCGCAGCGGCCCAGATCGGCCAGGGCGCACGCGGGGCGCGTCCGCCGGGCAGAGAGCCGCCCCGAGCACTGACGCAGCGGCACGGCGGCGAGCAGCGCGTCGGCGGCGTCGTCGGCCTCCCGGACACTGCCGAAGGGGCCGAGGTAGGTGGTGTCCTGGCGGGCGTCGCGCACCCGTGACAGCCGGGGGAACGGTTCGTCGGTCAGGCGCAGGTACACGGCCCGCTCGGGGAAGCGGGACCGGCGGTTGTACGGCGGCTTGTTCTCGGCGATCAGGCGCAGCTCCCGCACCTGCGCCTCGAGGGTGTGCGCGCAGCCGATGGCGTCGACCCGCTCGGCGAGGGCGACCATCTCGGCCATCCGGGTCCGGGGTTCGCTGGCGGTGAAGTAGGTGCGCACGCGGGAACGGATCGACCGCGAGGTGCCGACGTAGAGGGCGCGCCCGTCGGCGTCCCGGAAGACGTACACACCGGGGCCGGTGGGCAGGCCGTCGGCGAGGTGCCGCTTGCGGCGCTGGGCGGGGGACACCCGCGCGCTGTGGTCGTGCAGCTCCTCGAGGGTGTGCACGCCGAGGTTGCCGAGTCGTTCGAACAGGCCGTGCAGCACGTCCACGGTGGCCCGCGCGTCGGACAGCGCCCGGTGGTTGGGTTCGGTCGTGCTGCGGAACAGCCGCGCCAGTGAGCCGAGCCGGCAGTCCGGCGTCTCGTCGCGGCTGATGATCCGCCGGGCGATGCGCAGGGTGTCGAGATGCTCCCAGGCCGGCGGCGGATAGCCGCAGCGTGCCGCGGCGGCGCGCAGGAAGCCGAGGTCGAACGGCGCGTTGTGGGCGACGAGCACGGCCCCGCGGGCGAACTCCAGGAAGGTGGGGACGACCTCGGCCTCGCTGGGGGCGCTCGCCACCATCATTTCGGTGATCCCGGTGAGAACGGAGATCATCGGCGGGATGCCGCGGCTGGGCCGGACCAGTGTCGACATCTCCGCGAGCACCTCGCCGCCGCGGACCCGTACCGCGCCGATCTCCGTGATCTCGCTCGTCTCCGCCGAGGTGCCGGTCGTCTCCAGGTCGACCACGACGAAGGTGAGGTCGGCCAGCGGCCGGCCGAGGTCGTCCAGGCTGGCCTGGCGCCCGGGCCGCTCGCCGGGCGGGGCGGCGTCGCGGGTGAGGCCCGGGCTTACGGTGGTGGCGGGGTCTTGGCGCACGGTGTCACCGTAGGCCCGACCACTGACAGTTCGTGGCGTCGGGCGTGGTCGGTCGGGACCGGCCGGCAGGCCGGTCGACGTGCCGGCCGGGCTACCCGCCCTACACCGATGCGTCCATCGATGCCCGGAGATGTGGCTAGTTCCGATAATTCTCAGCTATGCCCGAAAAGTGAGATTAATCGGTGTGCATTGATGTCGCGTGGTGGCATGCCGGAATCACATGTTTCGCCACGCCGGAGACGCGCCGTGGCCACTCGACGCGCCAAAGTGCCGCCAATGCGAAATCATGCTCGGGTGGCGTGGTTTGAGACGAACGGGATCCGAGTGGGACGGGTGACGGTGGACTGTGCGAATGTGGAGGTGATGGTGCGTTTCTGGTCTGCTGCGCTGGGTTACGAGGTGGTGCGGCGGGACAAGGACGCGGCGATCCTTCGCCACCCCGCCGGCGCCGGCCCGAAGCTGCTGCTGCGACCGGGGGCGCGCCGCGGCGGCGGACCGAGCCGGCTGCACCTCGACCTCTACGCGGTCGACGCGGAGCGGGTCGTCGGCTGGCTGTTCACCCTCGGCGCCCGCCGGGTCGGCCCGTACGACGAGGACGGCGAGCGCGGCTACGTGCTGTCCGATCCCGAGGGCAACGAGTTCCGGGTGGCGACGGCGGGCCCGGCCGGATTCGCCCGGCCGTTCGCCTGACGCCGGGCGCGCCTGGCCCGGCGTGGTCGGTAGTGTCGGGTCCCATGCCGAGCGTCTTCACCCGGATCATCAACGGAGAGCTTCCCGGCCGGATCGTGCACGCCGACGAGCACACCGTCGCGCTGCTCACCATCGCGCCGATCCGCCCTGGCCATACCCTCGTCGTGCCGCGGGTCGAGATCGACCGGTGGCTGGACCTGCCGGACGATGTCCAGGCGGCGCTGTGGGCGAACACGGCCCGGGTCGGGCGGGCCATCGACCGTGCCTTCGGGCCCCGGCGGGTGGCCGTGATCGTCGCTGGGCTCGAGGTCCCGCACGCCCACGTCCACCTGATCCCGATCGACAGCGAGAAGCAGCTCTCGTTCGAGCGCGCGGACCCGGCTCCCGACCCGGTGGCCCTCGACGACGCCGCCGAGCGGATCCGCGCCGCCCTCGCCTGACCCGCCCCGCCGTCCCGGACAGCGCGACGGGGTGATCCCGGTGTCAGGATCACCCCGTCGGCGGAGCGGATGCGGGTTCGGCCCAGCGTCCGACCCCTCTCAGACCTGGCGCATCTCGGTCAGAGCTGGAACTTCGCGGGGCTGACCGCGAACAGCGGCTCCCAGTTCAGCGTGCCGTGGCCGGGCGGTGCGTCGATGACGACGTTGCCACGGACCTTCTGCCCGGCCTTCACGGTCGAGGCGGACAGGCGCGGCTCGACATCGTCGTAGCTGCCGTCGTACCGCGTCCCGTCCGGGGTCTGGATGTAGAAGTCCGACGGCGAGGCGGAGGTGTCGCCCCGGCTGACCTCGACCGTCACGTTCAGCACGTAGTAGGCGCCCAGCGTCGGCGGGTCACCGTAGCTGGTGACCGTGCCCGTCGTGGAACACACGCTGTTCAGGGTCACCTTGGCCTCGAAGTCGCTGACCGAGGAGTTGGCCTCGCCGACGACCGTGCCGGAGCCACCCAGGCCGGCGGTGCCGGCGGGCGGAGCCTGCGGGGTCACCGCGACACAGTTGGACACGCCGGCCGGCCCCGTCTGGGTGGGGACGGGCGGGGGCTGCGTCCCCACCGAACCGCCGGGCGTCGGGAGCGTCAGTGACGGCGCGACGGTCGGCGACGTGACGGTGCCCGAGTCGTCCTTCCCGCCGACGGCGAGCGCGATCACCACGCCGATGACGATCGCGGCGACGACCACCAGCGGCACGATGACGACCAGCGGATTGCGCCGCTGCGGCGCGGGCCCACCGGGCTGCTGCGGCCAGCCGCCCTGCGGCGGGTAGCCACCGCCGGGCGGCGGGTAGCCGCCCTGCTGGTTCTGCTGGTAGTACTCCTGGCCGCCCTGATAGCCGCCGGGCTGCTGGTAGCCGGTTCCGCCCTGGTACGGGCTGGCGCCGCCGGCCTGGTAGCCGCCCTGCTGTCCCCAGTTCTGCTGGCCGGGCTGGCCCCAGTTCTGCTGCTGGTCCGCGCCGGGCTGGCCCCAGTTCTGCTGCTCGCCGCCGGGCTGGCCCCACGCGGGCTGGCCGGGGCCGCCCGCCGGCGGTGGCCACGACTGGTCCTGGCCCTGCTGCGGCCCGGTGCCCCACGGCTGCGGGGGACCGGGGC
>NZ_JALKFU020000514.1 GCF_023242965.2 Frankia sp. AgKG'84/4 | reverse complement strand
GCCCGGCGCTACGCGGAGCTGTCCCACGCCCGCGACGAAGTGCCCCTCCCGACCGCCCGCCCGGGCACCGGGCACCGGCCGCTGCGCTGAGACACCGCGAAGCGCTGAGACACCGCGAAGCGCTGAGACACCGCGAAGCGCTGGGACACCGCGAAGCGCTGGGACACGGCGAAAAGCCGCGGGGCAGGCCCGCCGAGGTCGGCGAACCGGCCCCGCGGCCGGACGATGGCGCACCCGGGTGCGCGGACCGTCAGTGCTTGTCGCTGCCCGCCGGGACGTCGTGGCCGGGGGTTCCCGGTTCCTTCTCCTCGACGAAGAAGCCGCTGACCGCCTTGCCCGCGCGCCGCGCGAGCCCCTTGCCGTGGCCGTCGTCGTGCCCGTTCGCGGACGGGAGCGCGTAGCGGTCGGTCGGGACATGCGGGTGGTCGGGCACCAGCTCCGGCTTCGGCCGGTGGTCCTCCACGAACTCACCCGAGGGGAGCTGGCGGATGATGCCGGTCTCGATGCCGTGATGAGCGATCTCGGCGTCCTTCTCCTGCAGCGCGATGCAGAGCTTCTTCGTCACCGCGTAGGCGATCGGCGGGACGATGATCAGGCCGATGCGGCCCGCCCAGGTCATCGCGTTCAGCGAAATGCTGAACGTCTTCGCGATGACGTCGTTACCACCCGAGATCCACAGAACCAGGTAGAAACTGATCGACATCGCGCCCAGCGCGGTCCTGACCGGCGTGTCCCGCGGCCGCTGGAGCAGGTTGTGCGACTTGGTGTCGCCGGTGAACCTGGCCTCCAGGAACGGGTAGATCGCCAGCAGGGTGAACAGGATGCCGGGCAGCACCGCCGTCGGCCAGAACACCGCCGGGACGGTGTGGCCGAGGCCGCGGAACTCCCACGGCGGCATCAGTCGGGTCGAGCCGTCCAGGAAGCCGATGTACCAGTCGGGCTGGGACGCCGAGGAGACCTTGGACGGGTCGTACGGGCCGAACATCCAGATCGGGTTGATCTGCGCCAGGCCACCGAGCAGGGCCAGCATGGCGAAGACCATCATGAAGAACCCGCCGGACTTCACCGCGAAGATCGGGAAGACCCGGTGGCCGACGACGTTGTGCTCGGTCTTGCCCGGCCCGGGGAAGTCGGTGTGCTTCTGGTGCCAGAGGATCCCCATGTGCGCCCCGATGAGCGCGAGCAGGATGCCGGGCACCAGCAGGATGTGGATCACGTAGAGGCGGGGCAGGAAGTTCGCGCCCGGGAACTCGCCGTTGAACAGCATGAACGACGCCCACGTCCCGATGATCGGGATGGACTGGGCGATCGACGCGGCGATCCGCAGGCCGGTGCCGGAGAGCAGGTCGTCCGGCAGGGAGTAGCCGGCGAAGCCCTCGAGGATGCCGAGGACCAGCAGACCGACGCCGATGAGCCAGTTGACCTCACGGGGCTTGCGGTACGCACCGGTGAAGAACACCCGCAGCAGGTGGACGACGATCGAACCGACGAAGACCAGCGCCGCCCAGTGGTGGATCTGGCGGAACACCAGGCCGGCCCGGGTGTCGAAGCTGATGTCCAGCGTCGAGGCGTAGGCCCGGCTCATCTCCACGCCCTTGAGGGGCACGTAGGAGCCGTTGTAGATGACCTCGGTGTTCGACGGGTCGAAGAACAGCGTGAGGTAGATGCCCGTGAGCAGCAGAACGATGAAGCTGTAGAGCGCGATCTCCCCGATCATGAACGACCAGTGGTCGGGGAAGACCTTGTTCAGGTTGCGCCGCAGCCCGGCCTGCGTGCCGAACCGCTCGTCGATCGCACGGTTGGCCTTGCGGACCGGCGTCGGCCGCTTGACGTACTCAGGTGGGGGTGCGGATGTCATGAGCGCTCCCAGAACGCGGCACCGACGGGCTCGTCGTAGTCACCGTTGCGGGCGTAGAGGAAGCCGTTCGCGTCCGCTGCGATGGCCAGCTGGGGCAGCGATCGGCTCGCCGGTCCGAAGATGGCCCGGCACCCGTCCAGCACGTCGAAGACCGACTGGTGGCAGGGGCAGAGCAGGTGGTGGGTCTGCTGCTCGTAGAGGCTCACGGGGCAGCCGGCGTGCGAACAGATCTTCGAGTAGGCGACGTGGCCGTCGATCGACCAGTCCTCCCGGCCCTTGCGGGGCCGGTCGATGCCCGGGGGCAGGCGGATGAGGATCGTGGTGCTGTCCGCCTTGGTCTGCACGTCCGTCTTGGGCTCGTAGGAGACGGAACCGTCCGCGCCGGTGACCGGCAGGGCCGGGAAGACCGTCTCGATGCCGCCGATGGAGACGTCACCGAGCTTGATGAACCGGCCGTCCTCGGTGACCAGCCGCGCGCCCTTCACCCAGGAGGTGTGATCGAGCCTCTTGCCGGGCTTGGCGTTGGTGAGGTTCAGCAGCGGCACCACGACCAGGCCCCCGAGCACCGTGCCGGCACCCAGCAGGGTGCGGCGCAGCAGCGGGAGGCGGGCGAGACCGGTGTCGGCGAAGCCGGCGGTGAGCTCGGCCTCGGTGGTCGCGATCTCCTCCTTGCTGGAGGTGAACTCGTGCCGCTCCTGCACCGCCTGCTCGTGCGGCATCAGCCGCTTGGCCCACAGGATCATCCCGATCCCGAGGCCGCCCACGGCCATACCGAGGGCCGAGCCGAGGCACGGCGTGTAGTACTGCTTGTGCTTGTCGCCGACGAAGTTCGTGATGACGAAGCCGACCGTGCCGACCACCGAGATCATGAACCAGAAGGCGATCAGCCGCTCCGCACGCCGTTCCGCGCGGCGGTCGACGTCCTCGGCCCGCGGCGCGCGGGGGGTGACCCCACCGCCGTGGCCGCCCGCCGGCCGCATCGACGTGGTCTCGGGGATGCGGGAGGAATCGGTCTGGTGCGGGGGCGTGCCGAGCGCCTCCGGACCGTCGTCGGTGCCGGCCTCGACGTCCGGGCCGCCGGCCGAGACGCCCGAGCCGCCGGCCGGCGCACCCGAGGTGTCGACCGGGTGCTTGGCGCGCTTGAAGATGCTGCTCATCGAATCCTGGTCAGCCTTGTCGGCGGGCTCGCCCTGATAGCCCAAGTAGTCCATGCGACCGGAGGAGGAGCCGGCCGGCTGATCGCCCCCGCCCGCTCCGGCCGGGCCCGGCTCATCCGGGTCCGTCTGGTCACTCATACCTTCTGCCTCGCTCCGATCCACAGGCACACGACCAGCAGGCCGCCGACGCCCACCAGCAGGCCCAGCAGACCTTCCGGCACCGGTCCGTACTTGCCGAGGCTGAAGCCACCGGGGCTCTTCGACTTGGTCAGGTGCTCGACGTAGGCCGCCACCGCGACGGCGTCCTTCTCGTCGATCTGCCGGTCACCGAAGACCGGCATGGACTCCGGCCCCGTACGCATGGCCTCGACGATCTGCGTCGGGGTGGACTCGCTCAACGAAGGGGCGAACTTACCGTAGGTCAGCGGCGCGCCCTGCGCGACGGCCTGGTGGCACTGCGCGCAGTTCGCGCGGTAGAGCTCCCCACCGTGCGACAGGTCGGCGTCATCGAGCGCGGCGTCGGTGATCTTGGGCACCTCCGGCCCGCCACCGAGGCTGTCGATGTACGCGGCGAGCTGCTCGATCTGCGTCTGCGAGTACAGCGCGGGCTTGCGGTCCGCCTGCGCGGCCGGGGCCGCGAGCGGCATGCGGCCGGTGGAGACCTGGAAGTCGACCGCCGCGGCGCCCACGCCGATGAGGCTGGGGCCGGTGGTCGAGCCCTGCGCGCCCAGGCCATGGCAGGTGGAGCAGCCCTGGGCGTAGAGCGCACGACCCTGGCGGACCGCCTCGTTGGCGTCCGCCGTCTGGGCGGCGTTGCCACCGGGGGCCAGCACCGACCACAGGACTCCGGTGGACAGCAGGCCGAGAAGCAGCACGAGGGCGGACGACCGGCGGCGGCGACGCGCGGAGGCGGCGCGCCCGCGGGGGGCGCGAC
>NZ_JALKFU020000513.1 GCF_023242965.2 Frankia sp. AgKG'84/4 | reverse complement strand
GCTCCGGGCCGGCGCGACCCGAGTGGCGGACGCGGCGCGGGAGGACGCGCCGACCCCGATGGCTGTCCGGGTGGACGGCCGGGCAGGGGCGCTGGCCGCCGTGGAGCTGGCCCGGGCCGGACGTGGCCGGCTGGCGGTGCCGCCGCGCACGGCTGTGGTCGCGGCGCCCGGCCGGGCGGGAGCGCCGAGGGGCGAGCCGCCGCGTCCACCGCCACGCACCGTGGCGGCGGGTCGGGCGAGACCAGGCTGCGCACCGATGCCGCCACCACCACCGGCGTCACCGAGAACACCGCGATTACGTGTCTGCATGCGGGCGCCGATTCCCCGGAAGGTGTCGCGCGACGTCGATCCCAGGAGCGCGCCGGCACCCTGACCGAAGGACGCCGCGCTACGGCGACCCGCCGAGCCGACGGCCTTCATCAGGTGAACGTCCGCGAATCCCATGAGGTGCATGAGGACGAACGGCGCGAACACGGCGGCGATCATCACGACGGTTCCGCTGAGGATCGTCAGAGTCTGGTCCACCGTGGACCCGGTGGAATCACTCGCCATCCCAGCACCCAGTGTGAAGATCGCATAGATGACGGGCTTAGCGAAGATCAGCGCCAGGAGGATCTCGGTGGCGCGCTTGATCCAGGCACTCGTCGACATCGTGGGCTGACCGGCGAGGTACAGCGGGATGAAAACGGCCATCACGATGATGGCGACCTTGCGGATGTAGAGCACCACGAACAACGCGAAAGAGAACATTGCCACGAGAAGTGACAGGACCAGGTCCAGGGCGAAGTTGCCCTGTTCCGGTAGTGCGCGCAGCTGGGCCACGAGCGTCGACCCCAGCGGCTTCCCATCGCCGAAGGCGTCCGCCATCCCGTCCGACGCGGTGAGGATCATCTGCAGGAGAGCGAGCGCGATGAAGGAGCCAAGGATCGCCGTACCGGTTGCCGCCGCCGCCCGGGTGAAGACGTGTGGATCCCCGCGTACCGCGCCCATGATGGCCGCGCACAGGAAGAGACCCGTGACGATCAGGACCGCGATGCCGAACGCGATGTTGTAGTTCTGGACCACGTAGTCGGCGTTGAGATCGATGGCCGTCTTCTGCGAAGCGAAGCTGAACACAGAACTAGAAAGGTCCGCGGCCATCCCGCAGAACGCCTTCCCCATCGAATCGAAGTAAGCATCAACACTCGACCCAATCGCACCCTTGACGGCATTGAGTGGATTGAAATCCTTGAAGCTTGCAGCAAGAACTACGGTGCCCTCAGTCACGTCCCAGCTCCGACCAATAGAAATTCCTTGAAACCTTCGGCAGCGCGCTCTGTAATTGCCGGGTTTGCGGGACCGTCGCCCGCGTCTTCAAGTTTCCAGTCGCCGTCGCTCCAGATGACGCGGCAGGTATCGGTTGCCCAGCCTTCCTTAGGAGATAGATTTGCATCTGCGCTATTATAAATGCCAAAGCCCAGGACACCCCAAATGGTGACATCGGCCTTGTCGTCGCTGTAAGATTGCACCGAATATCCGGTCGCGCGACCAATGAAGCCAAAGTTCGGCGCCTGAATGGACGGTACCCCGTATGTTTTGGCGCTCTTCTTGTCGTTCTCTATTATGAGGTCGGAGAGCCTTTTAGACGCCTCGGGGGTTGCGACTGAGGCGTACAGCCTTCTTATTGTTGTTGGCTCGCGGTTCTGAAGTTTTCCGTTGATCGCGTCATAGTTTGCGCATGCGCTGACGGCGCCAGCCTGTGTGCGGGGATATCCGATGGGGATTCCGTACTGGTTGATGCGCGTAGGTGTTCCCGGAACTGCACCCTCCGCGGTTGCAGGGCCACCCGACGTTGTTGTCGGCGGAGGGACTGAGGTCGGCACAAGCGCTGTAGCGGATGCAGATGGTGTCGGCTTATCCGCGGGCTCCCCGGGGCTCTGGCTCGACGCGACAGAGGTCGGGTCCGGGGAGGTGCTGTTGTTTGGGATGGCGTAGCGGCCGATGAGCACTCCGCTGATCACGCTGACCGCGCTGGCGGTTGCGATGATCATGATGAGGCGGCTGGCTACGGTATCCGTGTAACCCGGCAACGCCCACTCCCCTCACAAGACGGCACGGTCATCATCGCAATGTCCGCCCGCGTGCACCCGGGGAACCGGTTAGAACAGGGAGGACGCTGGGTCATGGACCACGTCGGGGTCGATGGCGACGGTGAGCTCAACGGCCGGAGGGCGCTGACCGCCTGGGTTGGGCGCGGGGGCGGTGGCGGTGGCGCCGGTCACCAGGAAGAAGTTGATGAAGGCCGCGGCGGCGCCGACGAGGAATGCCAGGCCGAAGCCCGCGATGACACCGCTCTTTCCGACCGTGGACGCGCGTTCAAGACCCATCCGTTCACCGAGCGCCCAGGCAATACCGCCAAGGAGCACGGCGGCCACGGCGGCGATCACGGCATAGGCTGCCAGGCCGTTGACCAGGTCTTTCAGCGCGTTGATGCCAGGCGCCTTCGAGTCGTCCGGCTTCACCTGCACGGCGGCAAGGAGGACGGTCGCCTGGGCGGAGGCGGCGTCGTGGATCATCGCGGTTCCTTTCTCACGGGCGAGGCTCGCCCGGACGATCCGGTCCGGCGATCCGTGAGGGTGCCGTTGGTGACCGTAGGTCGCCGAATGATACGCCGGTCGATGCGTCGTGATCCCCGGTAGTGGCTGGTGGGCCGCTCGTTGCGCCGGTCTGGGTACGTGTCGTGATCGGCTGGATGACTCCGGGTGAGGCTCCGGCTAGCCCTTCACTGGTCTTCCCTGACGCTCCCACCTCAGCTTTTGCGAGGATGAACAGGTTTTCGACCGCTGCTGCCGTGAGACGCAGGTAGGCGCGACGAGTCCGCCTGCGTAGTCGGGGGATGCGGACCGGGGTGTGCCGACTGGGGTCGAGCCGAGGGTCGTAGGGGATCCGCACGAGCGCCTCGACCTGCCGGCCGAGCCGGGCCGCGGCGGCCCGGGTCCGTGGCGACGGACGGCCGCGGCGGGGGGCGACGATCGCCGCGACGATGGGCGGGGCGCCGTCGCCGGCGAGGCCGTCGCCGACGGCCTCACGGAACGCCCGCAGCCGCATGATCGTGGCTTCTAGGTCGGCCGCGGTGGCGAGGGTGACGAGCACGACGAGGTCCGAGGCTTCGACGGCGGCGTCGGTCAGCGGCGCCTCGGTCGGCGCGTCCACGAGTACCAGCGGATACGAGTGTGCGAGCAGGCCGAGCGCCGACCGCAGGCCGCCAGCGGCGACGTGCTGTTCGCCAGGGGGCAGAGCCGGCACATCCGCCTCCGCTGCCACCCCCTCCCGCAGTGGCTGCGCGAACCGGCCAGCGTCCGACCGTAGCGGCAGGACGTCGAGGTCCCGCGCGCCGCCCCCGCGCCGACCGCTGATCATCAGGCGCAGCTCGGCGGCGGAGCCGTCACCTGCCTGATGGGCAAGGACGTCGGCGAGGCTGGTCGTCCCGGCCGAACCGACGCGGCTGGTCAGCGGGTCCCCTCTGGGCTCGTCCTCGTCGGCGGACGCCGGTGACGTGGCGACGGCTTCGGTGGGCTCGCCTGGCCAGAGGTCGACCGCGAGGACCGGATGGGCCCGCATACCGGTGAGGGTCAGGCCGATGACCCCGGCCAGGGTCGTCGTGCCCGAGTAGGGGAACAGGGAGGTCACCGCGATCCGCCAGGAGCCTGGGAGCGGGATGCGAGCACGGTCGCGCGCCGAGAGGCGGACGGGGATTTCCTCGCGCGGTTCGAGTTCCTGACCACCGCGCCATGATCGCGGTGTGCCATCGGGTGACTCGGGCCGGACCGCGGCCTTGCGGGCAGCGGGTGCGGGCGCCTTGACCGGGGGGGTCGTGCGGGCGGCGGGCAGCGGTGGGCCCTGCACCGGGGCCTGTCGGGCAGCCGGGGACAGGGGCAGATCGGGGACCGGCGGCTGAGCGGGGTGCAGGTCGG
>NZ_JALKFU020000512.1 GCF_023242965.2 Frankia sp. AgKG'84/4 | reverse complement strand
GGTGTTTTTTGTTTTTTTATGTCCTCGGACCCCCGCCGGAGTTTTGGCCGGGGGTCCAACTTTGCGGGGGGGGGGGGGGCGCGGGGCCCGCCCCCCCCCCCCCCGCGCCCGGTTCAGGCCTGGATGCGCTCGAGGACGAGCGGCCTGGCCGGCGCCGGCCGCGGGCCGATCTCCACCGCGTCGGCGAGTGCCGCCCGTGCCCGGGGAAGGGTGGCCGGGTCGTCGGTGTGCAGTTCCAGCAGCGGTTCGCCCGCCTGCACGGGATCGCCGATCCCCGCCAGCCAGCGCACCCCGGCCGTCGCCGAGACCGCGTCCTCCTTGCGGGCGCGCCCCGCGCCCAGCCGCCATGCGGCGGAGCCGACTCCGCGAGCGTCCAGGCGGGTCAGGAACCCGGACGCCGGTGCAGGGAGGGTCTCGACCGTCGGCGCCAGGGGCAGCTCCGCGTCCGGATCACCGCCCTGGGCCTCGACCATGGCCCTCCACACCGGATACGCGCCACCCGCCGCCAACACCTCGGCCGGATCGCGCAGGTCAGAGGCCGGGCGGCCGGTGAGCTCGGCGGCGAGCCCGACCATGAGCCGGGCGAGTGCGACCGTCACCTCGACCAGATCCGCCGGGCCGCCACCACGCAGCGCGTCGACCGCCTCGGTCACCTCCAGCGCGTTGCCGGCGGTCCGCCCCAGCGGGTGATCCATCGCCGTCAGCAGCGCCTCGGTCCGCACGCCCGCCGCCGCGCCGAGGCCGACCATGGTCCGGGCCAGCTCGCGGGCGGCCTCCGGGGAGCTCATGAATGCCCCGGTGCCGACCTTCACATCCAGCACCAGCGCGGAGGTACCCTCGGCGATCTTCTTGCTCATGATGGACGAGGCGATCAACGGAATCGACTCGACCGTGCCGGTCACGTCGCGCAGCGCGTACAGCCGCCGGTCTGCGGGCACGAGGCCCGCGCCGGCGGCGCAGATCACCGCGCCGATGTCGGCGAGCTGGCGGCGCATCCGGTCCACCGGCAGGTCGGCGCGCCAGCCAGGGATCGACTCCATCTTGTCCAGCGTCCCGCCGGTGTGCCCGAGACCGCGCCCGGACAGCTGCGGCACAGCGACCCCGCAGGCCGCGACGAGCGGCACCAGCACCAGGGACACCTTGTCACCGACGCCGCCGGTGGAGTGCTTGTCGACGGTCGGGCGGCCGACGTCGGCGAGGTCCAGCCGGTCCCCGCTGGCGATCATGGCGGTGGTCCAGCGGGCCAGTTCATCCGGGGACATCCCACGCCACACGACCGCCATCAGATAGGCGGACATCTGTTCCTCGGCGACCCGCCCGCCGGTGTAGGCGGCGATGAGCCAGTCGATGGCCGCCGCGGGCAGCGACCGGCCGTCCCGCTTGGCCCTGATCAGGTCGACGACGTCGAACTCGTCGCTCATGACGCACCATCCCCGCTGTCGGGTGCCGGACCCGGCTCCGGCAGGTCGTCGGGGCCGAACGCGCCGGGCAGGAGTTCTCCCAGCCGCCGCGGCCCGGCCGCGGTCGCGATCAGGAGGTCCGCACCGCCGTGCTCGTACAGCAACTGCCGGCACCGGCCGCAGGGCGCCAGCGTGCGCCCATCCGCGGCGACGCAGACGAAGGCGACAAGCCGCCCGCCGCCCCGGGCGTGCAGCGCTGACACCAGTCCACATTCGGCGCACAGCGTGAGCCCGTAGGAGGCGTTCTCGACATTGCAGCCGACGACGATCCAGGGTTCGCCGCCGGGCGTCCCGCCCGGCGCGTCCACCGTGCCCTCGACCAGCGCGGCGGCACCCACCCGCAGACCGGAGTACGGCGCGTAGGCACCGTGCGCGACCTGGGTCGCCGCAGCCCGCAACCGCGACCAGACCTCGTCGCCCACGCCTGGTCCCACGTCCTGCACCCCCAGCCGGCGCTGCCGTCCGGGTCTGGCCGAGCGCTGTCGCCAGCATGCCCGACGATCGCGTGCGGGCCGCGATGTGATCCCATGGACACGAGCCCACTGGCGATCGGAAGGACGAAGGGATGGCGAGCGAGTCCCCGGACAACGTCCGCCCGGAGCGGGTCGTGGCCCTCGTCGGCGGACGGTACCGGCTCGACGGAGTCCTCGGCCGCGGCGGCTTCGGTGTCGTGCACCGGGCCACCGACGAGCTGCTCCAGCGGGTGGTCGCCGTCAAGGAGGTCCGCCTCCCCATCAGCGGAAACGCCGACGAACGAGACCGGGCCCGCGAACGTGTCCTGCGGGAGGCCCGCGCGGCCGGCCGACTGCAGCATCCGGGCGCGGTGAGCGTCCTCGACGTCATCGACGACGGCGACCTGCCCTGGATCATCATGGAGTTCGTCGAGGGACGAGCCCTGTCCCGGATCATCACCGGCCAGGGCCCCCGCCCGGTCGACGAGACCTGCCGCATCGGCATCAGCCTCGCCTACGCGCTGGAGGCCGCGCACCGCCTCGGCATCGTGCACCGGGACGTCAAGCCCAGCAACGTGCTGATCACGCCGGACGGCCGCGCCCGGCTGACCGACTTCGGCATCGCGGTCAGCCACGGCGATCCTCGCCTGACCAGCACCGGAATGGTGCTCGGTTCGCCCGCGTACCTGCCGCCCGAGCGGGCCCGCGGCGACGCGGGCGGCGCCGGTGGTGACCGCTGGGCGCTCGGCGCGACCCTGTTCACCACGGTCGAGGGCAGCCCACCCTTCGGCGGCGGGGACCCCATCGCGGTGCTCGGCGCCCTCATGCGGGGGCAGCGCCAGCCCTTCCGGCTCGCCGGCCCGCTCGCGCCCCTGCTCGACGACCTGATGGCGCCGCAGTCGACCAGCCGCCCGCCGCTGTCACTCGTCCGACGACGGCTGCGCGAGATTCTCGACCACTCCGGCAATCACCGTTCCTCCCGGTCCAGCGCCAGCACGACCCGCGGCTCCCGGTCGGACCGACCCCTGCGGATGCCGGCCCCGCCCCCGCCGACCTCACCCGAGGTGACGCCGTCCCCGGCGGTGACAGAGATGGTCGCCCCGCTGGCATCACCGACTACTCCGATGGTCGCCGTCCACGCGCCGCAGCAGACGGCAGCCACATCGACGGCGCGAACGGACAGCGCCGTCCTGTCGCCGACGGACAGCCCGCCCGCGGACGGCGCCGATTCACCCCCGCCGCCTCTCGCCGCTCTGCCGGGGAAACCATCCGCGACAGCTGAGGCGGCGACGCGCGACAGTCAACCGGAATCTCTAGCCACGAACGATATGAACACGGCGCATACGCCGCCAGAACCGACGGGAATCGCAACAACGCACAACACGGACGATAAACGTCTATCAACGAGACAACATGGCGCACCCGTCGCTGCGCCGCCGCAATCCGTCGAAGTGACGGCAGTCACGAAAACGCCGGAAGAAGACGCCGGGTCAGATGGCGGAGAATGCCCGGTACCGGCCGGTGCCGCTTCGACGATCGCGTCGGTCGCACTCGTGGAGGCCGCGGTCATCGGCGCAACGGCGACCCTCGCCACCGCCGCGGCCCTGCGCGTCGCCGGTGCCGGTGCCGGCACCTCCAGCGCCGCTGCGGCGGTGGCAGAACAGCCGACCGAGGCGCTCCCCACGGGTGGCCCGCGGCTGCCGGAGCAGGGCATGTCAGCGGCACACCTCGATCAGACGCCGTTCGACCAGGCAACCCGGTCCACCTCGGGCGCGACCGTCGAGGCGGGCCCGGCCGCCACGACGTCCGGCCCCGCCGACGCCGACGCCGACGCCGAGAACATCGATCCGCACATCGACCCGGAACATCCCGCCTCCGAAGTTTCCGTCCCCGAAGTTTGCGACCCCGCGCCGACCGCGGCCGTCCACGCCGAGCCAGCTCGCGATCCGGCCCCGTCGGCGGAACGGATCCGGTGCGCTGGACGGCCCGTCGGCCAGGACCCGCGCCTGCCGACGGTGTGGCCGCGACGCGGAAGTACGGCGGCA
>NZ_JALKFU020000511.1 GCF_023242965.2 Frankia sp. AgKG'84/4 | reverse complement strand
GGGGGGCCCCGGGGGCAGGGTCAGCGCGCCGACGGAGACGACGGTCCGGCCGGCGACGTCGGCGGCGAGCAGGGACACCACGTCGTCTTCCTGCGGGGTGAGCCGGACCCGCAGGGTGGTGGCCCCGGTGGCGTGCAGCTGGACCTCGGACCACGAGAACGGCAGCCGGCCGGGTGCCCCGGCGGGCACCGGCCCGCCGAGGAAGCCGACGGCCTGGAACGCCGCGTCGAGCAGCGCCGGATGCACCCCGAACCGGCCGGCGTCGGGGTGCTGCTCTGGTGGCAGGACGACCTCGGCGAACAGCTCCTCGTCCCGGCGCCAGAGCGCCCGCAGTCCCTGGAAGGCCGGACCGTAGACGAAGCCGGACTCCGCGAACCGCTCGTAGCAGCCGTCGAGGTCGACCTGCTGGGCGCCGGTGGGTGGCCACACCCCGATCTCGTCCGCGCCCGGCCGGGAAGTGGCCCGGCCCGACAGCACCCCGGTCGCGTGCGTCGTCCACGGGGCGCGCGCATCCACGTCCAGGTCGGCGGGGCCGGGCGCCGACCCGGATCGGGCCGGTTCGACCCGGGACCGGATGTCGATGCCGCGCCGCCCCGACGGGTCGGCCGCACCGACGAGAACCTGGAGGTGGATCGCCGAATCGGCCGGGATGATCAGCGGCGCCGCCAGGGTCAGTTCCTCCACCTGGTCGAGTCCGACCTGGTCGCCGGCGCGGATCGCGAGTTCCACCAGCGCCGTCCCGGGCAGCAGGACGACACCGGTGACCGCATGGTCGGCGATCCACGGGTGGCTGCGGGTGGACAGGCGGCCGGTGAGTGCCATCGGGCCGGAGTCCGGCCAGTCGACGGCCGCCCCCAGCAGCGGATGATCGGCCACGGCCAGACCGACCGACGAGGCGTCGCCGCCGGTACCGCGGTCCGCCTCCAACCAGAAGCGGCGCCGCCGGAACGGGTAGGTCGGCAGGTCAACGAGCCGCGCACCGGTGCCGGTGAACGCGGCGCTCCAGTCGACCGGCACCCCGTGGACGTGCGCCGCGGCCACCCCGAGCAGGAACTGGTCGAGACCACCCGCGTCGCGCCGCCCCGAGGCGATGGTCAGGACGGCGTCCGGACCGGCTCCGGCCACGCCCGCGAGGTCGAGTCCGGCGTCCAGGGCGATCTGTCCGATCGCGGCGGTCAGCACCGGATGCGGGCCGATCTCGACGAACGTCCGGTGCCCGTCGGCCAGCAGGGCGCGGACCGCGCGCTCGAACTCCACGGTCTGGCGGGTGTTCCGCAGCCAGTAGGGGGCGTCGAGGGCGGCGGTGTCGATCCGTTCGCCGTCCACCGTGGAGTAGAACGGGGTGGGGACGGAGACCGGTCGCACGGGCCCGAGCCCGGCCAGCAGCCGGTCGCGGACCCGGTCGACCGCCGGGGAATGGGAGGCGATGTCGACGGCGATCCGCCGGGTTCGTGTCCCGTCCCTCGCGCAGCGTTCCAGTAGCTCGGCCAGGGCGGCGGTCTCCCCCGAGACCACGACCGAGTCGGACGTGTTGACCGCGGCGACGGCGAGCCGCCCGTCCCAGGGCTTGAGCAGCAGCTCGGCCTCGGTCCGGGGCAGTGCCACCGTGACCATCCCGCCCCGCCCGCCGAGTTCCGCCGCCAACACCGCGCCGCGGCGTGCACTGGCGAGGGCCGCGTCGGGCAGGCTGATCGCCCCGGCGACGCAGGCCGCGGCGATCTCGCCCTGGGAGTGTCCGAGCACCGCCGCCGGTCGGACCGCGAACGTCCGCCACAGCTCGGCCGTCGCCGTCATCACCGCGAACAGCGCCGGCTGGACGACGTCGGCCCGGTCCAGACCGGGTGCGCCGGCAGCGCCGCGCAGGACGTCCCACAGCGACCAGTCGACGTGCGGTGCGAGCGCCTGCGCGCACAGGTCGAGCCGGGACCGGAACACCGCCGAGGACTCCGCCAGCTCCAGCGCCATTCCGGCCCACTGGCTGCCCTGGCCGGAGAAGACGAACACCGGCGCACGGCTGGCGTCCGCCACACCGGTGGCGACCATGGAGGTGGGGCGTCCGTCGGCGAGCGCGGCAAGCGCGGTGAGCAGCCCGCCCCGGTCCGCGCCGACGGCGACCGCCCGGTGCGGGTGCCGTGCCCGGGCCGTCACCAGCGTGTGCCCGACATCGGCCGGGTGCCAGGATCTCTCCTCGGCCAGTCGGGCCCGCAGCCGCCCGGCCTGGGCCCGCAGTGTCTCGTTGTCGTGCGCCGACAGGATCAGCGGTATGGGGGGCGCGACGTCGGTGCTGTCGGTGCCGTCGGTGCCGCGGGCGGGCGGCGGGTCGAGCGGAGCGTCCGTCGGGGTGTCCACCGGTGCCTGTTCGACGATCAGATGGGCGTTCGTCCCGCTGACCCCGAACGAGGACACGCCGGCGCGGCGCGGACGGTCCCCGGCCGGCCACGGCGTCGCCTCGGTGAGCAGTCGGACCGCGCCCGCGGACCAGTCGACGGTGCGGCTGGGACCGTCCACGTGCAGGGTCCGCGGCAGCAGCCCGTGGCGGATCGCCATGACCATCTTGATGACGCCGCCGACCCCGGCGGCGGCCTGCGTGTGGGAGACGTTGGACTTCAGCGACCCCAGCCACAGCGGCTGCCCGGGGTCCCGGCCCCGTCCGTAGGTCGCCAGCAGCGCCTGGGCCTCGATCGGGTCGCCGAGGGTCGTCCCGGTCCCGTGCCCCTCGACGGCGTCGACCTGCGCCGGGTCGAGGCGGGCGTCCGCGAGCGCGGCCCGGATCACCCGCTGCTGGGACGGGCCGTTCGGCGCGGTCAGCCCGTTGCTCGCCCCGTCGGAGTTCACCGCCGAGCCGCGCAGGACCGCGAGCACCGGCCGGCCGGCCCGGCGGGCGTCCGAGAGTCGTTCGAGCACCAGCAGGCCGGCTCCCTCCCCGAACCCGGCGCCGTCCGCCGCGTCGGCGAACGACCTGCACCGACCGTCGCGGGAGAGCCCACGCTGCCGGCTGAACCCGATGAACAGCCCCGGGCTCGCCATGACCGTGGCGCCCCCGGCGAGGGCGAGCCCGCACTCCCGGCGGCGCAGTGCCTGACAGGCAAGGTGCAGGGCCACCAGCGACGACGAGCAGGCCGTGTCCAGGGTCAGCGCCGGACCTTCCAGACCCAGCTCGTAGGCGATGCGTCCCGACGCCACACTCGACGCCGTCCCGGTACCGAGAAAGCCCTCGACGTCGGCGGGGACGGCAGGCAGGCGGGCGGCGTAGTCGGTCGCCATCACGCCCACGAACACCCCGGTGGCGGAGCCCCGCAGGCTGTGCGGGTCGATGTTCGCCCGTTCGACCGCCTCCCAGGCGATCTCCAGCAGGACCCGCTGCTGGGGGTCCATCGCGAGCGCCTCCCGCGGCGAGATACCGAAGAAGTCGGGGTCGAAGGCGCCGGCGTCGTCGAGGAAACCGCCCTCGGCCGCGTACAGGGTGCCCGGCCGGTCCGGGTCGGGGTCGAACAGCGCGTCGACGTCCCAGCCGCGGTCGGTGGGAAAGGCCCCGACCGCGTCGACGTCGTCGGCGACCAGGCGCCACAGCTGTTCGGGGGACCGTACCCCGCCCGGGTACCGGCAGCCCATGCCGACGATCGCGATCGGTTCGTGCGCGGCGTCCGCGAGGTCGCGGTTGCGCTCGCGCAGCGCGTCGTTGTCCAGCAACGCCGTCCGCAGTGCCTGGACGACCTTCTCCGTCGACGTGGCCATCACTGACTCCACCCGTCAGGCCGGGACGCGCCATCGGCGGCTCCGGCTCCGTCCGATCCGGAAGCCCCGGGCGGGCCGGCGCCGGCGGGCGCCTCCTGGTCCCCGAGGACGAGCTGCACAAGATCGTCAAGATCCATCGACGCGATGTCCGCCTGGCGCCCGAGCGCGGCGGCCGACCCGACGGCGCCCGCCAGCTCTTCGACGTGGACGGCATCCTGCGCGAGTCCACCG
>NZ_JALKFU020000510.1 GCF_023242965.2 Frankia sp. AgKG'84/4 | reverse complement strand
GTCCGCGGTCGGCCGCTCGCCCGGCGCCGTGCTCGGCCGCGCGAGCTCGCCGTCACCGGGTGCCGCCGCGTCGCGCAGGCGGTCGCGGGCGTCGAGCACCGCTTCAAGGATCTTGACGTAGCTGCCGCACCGGCACAGGTTGCCGGCCAGCTCGGTGCGGATACGATCCTCGTCCGCGTCGGGTTCGGCGGCGAGCAGCGCCACCGCGGTGAGGATGAAGCCCGGGGTGCAGTACGAGCACTGGAACGCGGTGTGGTCGACGAACGCCTGCTGCACCGGATGCAGCCGTCCCTCGTCGGCGAGATCCTCGATGGTGCGCACCGTCCGGGCACCGACCAGCTCGACGGGCAGCAGGCAGGAGCTGACCGGCGCACCGTCCAGCAGCACCGTGCACGATCCACACACCCCGGCGGTGCAGCCCGGCCGGGCGCCGAACAGGTCGAGCTCGCGCCGCAGCACCTCGAGCAGCGTGTGATGACCCCGTGCCGTCACCTCGACGGTCTCCCCGTTGACCGCCAGGGTGAGCACGCTCCGGTCCTCGCGGTTCATCGTGCCCGTCCTTCCCGCCTTCGCGTGGTGTCCGCTGCTCGCACACCGGACCAGCCACTTCGTCGAACCCGCCCTGTCGTGGCGGCCTACCCCATTTCGCCTCTCCCCTAGCCCGTCCGGACCACCGCCTGGTCCACCTGGAGGGCGCGTAGCCCGGCGAGGACTCGTTCCGGGCGCAGCGGCAGGTCCGTGAGGACCACACCGGTGGCGTCCGCGACCGCGGCGGCCACCGCCGGGGCCACCGGCGGCACCGCGGTCTCGCCCAGGCCGTAGATGCGGTCGCTGGGCTGGCCGAGCAGCTCGACGGTGATCGCCGGGAGGTCGGTGACGGCGGGCAGCCGGTAGTCGAGCAGGTCACGGTTCACCTGGCGGCCGGCGCCGTCGAAACGCAGTTCCTCGCCGAGGGCCGAGCCGAGCCCGAGCAGCACCGCGCCCTCCACCTGCATCCGGGCCTCGACCGGGTTCACCACCCGACCGGCCCAGACCGCGGCGTGGTAGCGCAGCACCCGCACCTGACCGGTGTCCAGGTCGACCTCGACCTCGGCGCTACCGCTCGCCTGGTGCCAGTGGGACGAGGCGATGCCCTGCCCGGTCTCGTGGTCCAGGCTGCCCGTCGATGTGTAGCCGCCCTCGCACCGCAACTGCCCCGCCCGCACCGCGGTGACGAACTCGCCATAGCCGAACCGCGCGGTACCGGCCCGTACCTCGCCGCCGCCGGCGCTCGCCGCGGCCCGCGGCACGCCGCAGTGGCCGGCGGCGAGCTCGGCGAGCCGGTCCAGCAGCGCGCGGCACGCGTCCTGCACCGCCGCGCCCATCGCGATCGTCGACCGGCTGGAACTGGTCTGCTGGTCGTAGGGGGTGACGTCGGTGTCCGGCAGGCTGACCGACACCACGGCCGGGTCGATGCCGAGTGCCTCCGCGGCAAGCCGGGCCAGCGCCCGGTGCGCGCCCTGGCCCATCTCGACGGTGCTGGTCAGCACGTGCACGCTGCCGTCGCGGTTGAGCGCGACGGCGGCCCGTGACAACGACGGGGTGTTCGTCCCCTTCACCGTCACCGCAACTCCCCGGCCCCGGACCATCCGCCGCGTCTCCTCGCCGCCGGGCCGCCGGTCGGCGGGGCCCGACCGGATGGGCGGGACGGTCCGAGTGGGGGGCGGGGCCGCCGACGGGGAGGGGGAGGGGTCCGTACCGACGGATGGGGCTCCCCCGGACGTGCCCCACGCCCGGGTGGCCGCGTCGAGGAGGTCGCCGTAGTGGCAGTCGGTCATCACTTCGCCGGTCACGTTGCGGTCGCCGTCGCGCAACAGGTTGCGCCGGCGCAGCTCCAGGGGGTCGACGCCGAGCCGGCGGGCGATCAGTTCGAGCTGCGCCTCGTAGGCGAACGCCGCCTGCGGGGAGGCATAGCCCCGGAACGCGCCCGCCGGCGGCCGGTTGGTGTAGACCGCGTACACGTCGACGGACATGTCCGCGACGGCATAGGGGCCACCGAACCCGTAGGCACCGTTCTTGATCACCCGCGGGCTGATGTCGGCGTAGGCGCCGGCGTCGAACCACGACGTCACGCGGCGGGCCAGGATCCGGCCGTCGGCCCGGACCCCCGTCTCCAGCACGCTCTCGGTCGCGTGCCGGGTCAGGGTGGTGAACGCCTGGGCCCGGTCCAGACCCACCCGGACCGGACGGTCGGTGATCCGGGCCAGGCACACCGCCAGCGGCTCGATCTTGGCGTAGCACTTCGCCCCGAACGCACCGCCCAGTTGCAGCACCCGCACCTGCACCCGGTCGAGCGGCACGCCGATCAGCTCGGCGAGCTGCACCCGCAGCTTGTAGGGCGTCTGGGTGCTCGCCCACACCACCATCCGCTCCGCGCTGGGCACCGCCACCGCGACGTGCGTCTCCAGCGCCGCGTGGTGCATGGCGGCGGTGGTGAACCGGTCGACGAACACCTGGTCCGCACGGGCCATCGCCGTGCCCACGTCCCCCTTGCGGATGACGAAGTGGTTGACCAGGTTGCTGCCGGACCGCCGCCGCAGCTTCAGCTCCGGAAACGCCGCGGATCCGGCGCTGTCCCGCGGGTGCAGTATCGCGTCGGCGGTGGCGGCCAGGGCGGCCCGGGCCTCGGTGACGACGGGGAGGGGCTCGTAGCGGACGCGCACGCGGGTGAGGGCCGCGTCGGCGTCGTCCGGGTCGGCGGCGAGCGCGACGGCGATCGGCTCGCCCGCGTAGCGGACCCGGTCGACGGCCAGCGGCGGCTGGTCCAGCAGGATGGGCCCGAACCTGGCCGGACGGCCCAGGGCACCCTCCAGTTCGGGCCCGGAGAACACCGCCACGACGCCGGGCGTCCGACGCGCCTGGGCGGTGTCGACCCGGATCCGGGCGTGCGGTTCGGTCGAGGTCAGCAGCCGGGCGTGCAGCAGCCCGGGGCCGACGTCGGCGCCGGCGAGGTCGCCGACCATGGCCAGCCGACCGGTCACCTTGGTCCGGGCGTCGGACGTCACCACCCACCCGCCAGGGTGGCTGGTGTGGTCGGGCCACCCGTCGGCTCGGGCGTCTGCGGCCCGGGCGTCTGCGGCCCGGGCGTCTGCGGCCCGGGCGTCTGCGGCTCGGGCGTCTGCGGCCCGGTCGGATGGTGCGCGTCGGCGATCGCCGCGGACAGCGTGCGCCGGATCCAGACGCGGACCATCTCCGCCCGGTACTCGGCGCTGGCCCGCAGGTCATCGACGCAGAGGACCGCGTCGGCGTAGGCATCCGCGACGGCGCGGACGCGGGCGTCGTCCGGGCGGCGGCCGACGAGCAGCGTGTCGATGTCGCGGAACCCGACCGGCATCGGTGTGCCGCTGCCGACCGCGATCCGCACGCTCGCGCAGACCCCGTCGACGATCCGCACCGTCACCGCGACCCCCAGGGCGCTGGTGTCCTCCGCGGACCTGGTCCGGAAGGACGTGTATCGCCCGACCGTGCCGGGTGCCGGCTCGTCCACCTCGACCACGGTGATCAGCTCCCCCGGACTCAGGACCGTCTGGCCCGGCGCGGGGTAGAACTCGGCGAGCGGGACCACCCGCACTGCCCCGTCCGGGCCACTCACCCGGACTCGGGCGCCGAGGGCGAGCAGTGCGGTGGGGGGATCCCACGCGTAGACCGCACCGGCGAGCACGCCGCCCACGGTGGCGACCCCACGCACCCGGACGTTGCCGACCAGGGCGAACACCTCGGCGAGCAGCGGGTACCTGGCCCGGACGGCGGGGTGCGCCCCGACCTGGGCATGGGTGGCCATCGCGCCGATCTCCAGGCGGCGGCCCGCGGCCGTGGCCACCAAGGTGAGCTCGGCGAGGCCGGGCACGCCGCGCAGCGACACCAGCCGGGCAGGGCGCCGGCTCGGATCGGCGAGCTCGAAGGCCAGCCGGGTGCAACCCGCGGCGGGC
>NZ_JALKFU020000050.1 GCF_023242965.2 Frankia sp. AgKG'84/4 | reverse complement strand
GTGTGGCGCGGACGTCGGCCGGGACGTGCGCCCCTGGCCGGGCCCGCCGCTGCCCGGCAAGCCGGTCGGCCCGGGTAGTGAGCTGGGCTGCGTCACGGCCAGCGGCGACGAAGCGGCGACGCTGCTGGCCGCGGCGCGCACGGCGGTGAGCACGACCGCGTGGACCTCGGGCGGCAGGCAGTGGAGCGTCAGTTTCCGCCCACTACTCCCCGACGAGTCGTCCTGCGCGGACCTGACGGGGTAGGCGTCAGCAGCGGACCACCATGGCTGGGACGTCACGCGCCTGATCGAGCCGGGTGAGGGCCTCGGGGTCGCTGGTCAGGATGCGGTTGCTCGGACGGGCGAGCAGCGCGACCGTCGCACCCACCACATCGGACGTCTCCCACAAGTCGAGGCACTCGGCGAGCGCCAGCCAGGCCGACAGCCCGCCACGCGCCGTCCTGGGATGTTCGATCACGCCCGTCGACGAGGCCCACCAGCTTCTGGCAACGCAGGCTCAGATCGCGCTGGACGGCCAGGTGGGAACGTCGCAGTCGCGCAGCGGCGCAATCGTGTGCTGTTCCGTCGCATGTCCTGGCGAGTGATGTGTCCTGCGACACGGCTGTCGACTTCTACGTGACAGGACTAGCACGGAAAGACGCAAAAGCGTACAATCCGATCCGCTCTGTGTCGATATCAGGACAGAATGGAGATCCGCGACCGACGAGCACCTGCGACTACTGCGACTTCGGCGGAGGCATGACGTGGTGAAGGGCCGGTGCTGAAACGTGGCGGTGCGGTCAATGCGGTTGCGATCGAGCACTGATGCGGCCCTTCCGCCGCCGGGCTGGCCCGCAGGAGAACAGCTCGGCGGCCGTCGACGAGGCCAGCCGTCAACGACAGCCGGAGCAGGGGGTTCCTGTTGACCAGTACCTACACGCCGGCTGGTGCGGGGGGCGTTGCGCCCGCGGGGCTCGCGTCCCCACGGTTGGCCACGGCGCCGAGGCGTCGGACACCGGTGGGACGGCTGGCGTTCGGCCTGATCCTGGTGTTGCTGTGCGCGGGCGTGCTGACAGTGATGTTCACGCGGGCGCAGCATCGTTCAGCGGTACTCGCGGTGGCGCGGCCGGTCGATGCGGGGCAGACGATCGCGGATGCGGATCTGCGGGTGGCCCAGGTTTCCGCGGACGGTCTGATCACCATCCCCGCGTCCCAGCGAGGTCAGGTGGTGGGCCGGGTCGCGGCAATGGACCTTCGTCCGGGGATGAACCTGACCCCGGACGCGCTGCGCGGTTCCGCGGTTCCGGCCACGGGCCAGACGGTCGCCGGTGTGCTGTTCAAGCCCGGGCAGCTACCAGGCCGGGCGCTGCACGGAGGCGACCGGGTGGAGCTGGTGACGACCTCGACCTCGCAGCAGCCCGCGGAGAGCGCCGACGCCAGCAGCAGCAGCCCGGCCACCGGTGCTCCGACGACGCGGCGGGCACAGGTGGTCACGGTGACGTCGGCAGCCGGATCCGCGGACGGCTCGGTGGTGGTGGATCTCCTACTGGATCAGGCCGACGGCCCAGGGGTCGCGGCCGACGCCGCTGCCGGTCATCTCGCCCTGCTTCTGCTGCCCAGGTCCGGGTGACCGGGTGCTGCTGAGTCTGGTGTCTGCCAAGCACGCGCCGGGGACGACGACGGTCGCAGCCCTACTCATGTGGGCATGGCCGCAGGTGGCGGCCCGCCAGACGCTGCTCGTGGAGGCGGATCCGGCCGGCGGCGACGTACTGCTGGATATGTACGAGGGAGCGGTGCGGGAGCCGGAGGGGCGCGGACTGCTCGCTGCCGCAGTCGATGCCCGGTACGGCATGCGGGCTGGGCAGATCCTGCGGTACGCCATGCGTCTCGACAGCGACGGTCATCGGCTCCTGCTGGCCGGCCTGGCCGATCCTGCCCAGGTGGCGGCCCTGCGGGACACCTGGTCGGAGATCGCCTCGGCCCTCACCGGACTGGGTGGGTTCGATCCACCGGTGGATGTGATCGTTGACTGTGGGCGGCTGGGCTCGTTCGCCCCGCCCGTGCCGCTGCTCGCCGAGCCGGACGCACTGGCGATCGTGCTGCGCCCAACCCTGCGCGACGTCGCGGCCGCGGCGCCGCGGCTCGCGGCGCTACGTGAATCGCTACCGCCGCCGCCCGCCGGGCCGGACCTCGCGGCCGTCCTCGTGGGGGAGGGTCCCTATCCGGTAGGGCGAATAGCCGACTTCCTCGGCGTGCCGGTCGTGGGCAGCCTGCCGCATGACCGCCATCTCGCTGATCGCGGGTTGGGGATCCTGGCCGAGCGCTCCTATCCCCGCTCCGCACTCGGGCGGGCGGCTGCCAGCCTCGCCCGAGGTCTGCATGAACTCCTCCTTGACCGCAGCCGAGCTCTTGTGACGAGCCAGGCATCGGAGCCGACCCGGGCGAGGTACCTGCCCGCACCGATGGCGGGCGTACCGGAGCTGCCGGCCGCGCAGCAGCCGGTCGGCTCACCACCAGTGTCGCCGCGCCTGGGCCTGCCTGGGGTCACTTGCGCGCTGCCACAGGTGCCCTTCATCCCGGACGTCTCGACAGCCCACATCCCGGGGGTGAGGGGATGAGGTCCACGGATTACGTCCTCGGGGGCTGGGACGCCCAACCCGCCCAGCCCCCGCGTCGGCGCGGCACCACAATCGTCCCGCGGGAACAGCCCCCGTCCGCGGGAAGCCCGGACCGTCTTCCCTCGGTGGCGGCCGCGCCGGGCCCGACGAACCTGAGCGCCGCGGACTGGGTGGAGGTCACCCGGATGCGCGAGCTGGTGGCGACCTACCTGGCCGAGTACGGCGAGGCCGATCAGGGTCGCCGGCTGTCGGTGGCGGACATGCGCCAGATCGGCCAGGCGTACATCGCCGAGCTCGTTCGTGACCTGGTCGAGCGGCGCAGCCAGGCCGGGATCCCGCTGTCGGCGGTGGAGGAGGGGGTCTGGCGCAAGGCGGTGTTTGATGCCGCCTTCGGGCTTGGCCGCCTGCAGAACTATGTCGATGACATCGCCAACGTCGCCAACGTCGATGTGTACGGCTGCGACGACGTCGTCGTCGAGTACCGCGGCGGCAGGCTCGCCCGGGTGCCCCCGGTGGCGGCTTCCGACCCGGAGCTGGTCGAGATGATCGCCCGCGCGGCCCGCTACGCCCCACTGTCGAGAGAGTTCTCCGACCGGGCGCCGCTGCTGACGACCCGGCTCGCCAGCGGTAGCCGGCTCACCGCGCAGATGCGGGTAAGCCCGCGCCCCGGCCTGACGGTCCGCAACCACCAGTTCGTCGAGGGCGTCACCCTGGACACCCTCGTCGAGCTGGGCACGATCGACCTGGTGCTGCGCGAGGTGCTGCGCGCCGCGGTCCACGCCGGTTGGAACATCCTGATCAGCGGCGAGCAGGGCGCCGGTAAGACGACGATGCTGCGCTGCCTGTGCGCCGAGACTCCGCCCTGGCAGAAACTCGTCGTGATCGAACGGGAGGCCGAGCTCTTCCTCGAACGATTAGGCCGCCCCGGCCAGGTCGTTCCCCTGGAAGCCCAGGAGGCCAACACCGAAGGCGTCGGCGAGATCACGATGAGCACGCTCGTCGTGCACTCGCTGCGGATGAACGCCGGGCGCATCATCCTCGGCGAGGCCCGCAGCGACGAGATCGTCGCGCTGCTCACGGCGATGAGCGCGGGCACCAGAGGGGCGATGGGCACCATCCACGCGAACCGGGCCGAGGACGTGTTCGCGATCCGGCTGCCGTCGCTGGCGATGATGCCGCCCTACGCGCTGCCGGTGGAGTTCTCCGCCATGCATGCCGCCGCCGGGCTCAACCTCGTCATCCACATCGCGCTGCGTACCGAGCTCGCCGGGGACGGCACCCCGCTGCGCCGGCACCGCTTCGTCACCTCGGTGGCCGAGGTGACGGGTCTGGAAGGCGGTCGGGTCGCCTCGAACACCATTTTCCGGGCCCGCCCGGACGGGCGAGCCGTGCTGGGCGCGGCGATTCACCACCTTGACGAACTCGTCGGCGCCGGACTCGACCCGACCATTCTGGAGCGCTTTCCCGGCGGGCTGTGGGAGCGGACATGACGGTGCTGGTGCTGCTGTTGGCCGCGGGTTTCGCGGGCGGCCTGGTGGTGGTCGCCACTGCGGTGGTGCCGGCCTGGCGTCCTGGCCCGGACGCCACCACCGACCGCTGGCGGCGGCGCTGGCGACGCACGCCGAGTGTGACCGAACGCCGGGTTCGTGACTGGCGACGCGGCCGGCGGGCGCTGATCGCTGGCGGGTCGGGGCTTCTCATCCTGCTCTACCTGCGGATCCCCGCCGCCGCGATGCTGGTGGCGGCGCTCGCCTGGCTCACGCCCACGCTGCTTTCCGGCGCCGCCGAGGCTGAGGCATCGATCGCCCGGCTGGAGGCACTCGCGGACTGGACGCGTCGCATCGCCGACCTGATGAGCAGCGGTGCCGGCCTGGAACAGGCCATGGAAGCAAGCCTCGGTTCCTGTCCGCCGCCGATCGCGGCCGAGGTGGGCGCGCTCGTCGCCCGGCTCACCGCCCGGTGGACGGCCGCGGACGCGCTGCGCGCGTTCGCCGACGACCTCGTCGACGCGGATGAGGTCGTCGGAGCGCTGATCCTCGCCGCCGACGTCGCCCGCGGCGCTGGTCTGCGTCAGGCGCTCATCGCTCTCGCGGAGTCCACGGAGGCCCGCGTCCGGGCCCGCCGGGAGGTGGAGGCGGACCGGGCCAAGCCGCGGGCCGGTGCCCGCACCGTCATGATCATTATCGGGGTCAGTGTCGCTGCGGTGATGCTGCTTGGCCGGCAGTTCCTCCTCCCGTACCGGTCCCTGACGGGGGAGATCGTGCTGATTGTGGACGGCGCGTTGTTCCTGGCCGCGCTGTGGTGGATGCGGACGCTCTCCCGCACCCCACCCGAGCCCCGCCTGCTGCCGCCCTCCAGCGGACCGGCGGCGGCGCAGCGGGTGGGCGACTCGCCCCAGACAGGCTCGGTCGCTTCGGGCGTGCCGGCACGCGGGGAGGAAACGGCCTAAATGATCAATGTGATCGCCTACATCGAGCCGGACCATCGCCCATGACTCGATATCAGCCTGCTCAGGCGCTTACCTGGGTGGAGATGTTGAACAGCATCTACACGCCGGTTGGCGAGGTGGAGCCGGAAGACGCCGGGTCCACGGTGTCCGCGCGGCTGGTGTCAGCGCACCCGCCCACGGTGCGGGTGGCCGTGTCCGGCGCCCCAGCCCGGCGGGAAACCACGCTGCGCGAGATGAGGACCATCCAGCGAGGTCTTCGCGTGCTGCTGATCGGGACGGTGATCGCGGTTGCCGCAGGATGTTCCAGTGCATCGGCCGGCTCGTCGAAGCCCTCTCCAACGACGGCAGCTGCTTCCACGGCGACCCATGCAGCGGGCCCGTCGTCTCCGACGCCAACAGTCACCTCGACCTTCCAGAGCACCGGTGATCCGATCATCGATGCCTATGTTCAGTTCTGGGCGGGGCTTCTGGACGCGCAGACCATTGGTGATCCGCAATATCTGCCGATGACTCAGCACGCTACCGGTCAGGCACTCGCCTGGGCGCAGGAGACGATCCGTGCCTATGTTGCCAATGGCTGGGTGCGTGAAGTTCGGGATGGATACAGAAGCAATGATCGACTGATCAGTCGAACCAGTGATACGGGCCGGGTCGGTGACGTCCAGGACTGGTCGCTATGGCCGTTGCTTGTCCGGGAAACCGGCGAGGCAGTGCTTAACTCCACGCCTCGTCAGTGCATCACCGCCGATCTCAAGCTACAAGGAACCAAGTGGTTGGTCACCACCATCGCGTTCGCTCAAAGCGGGTGCTGACCACATGCGGGCGGTCATGACAGTGGTCGCTGCGGCGGTGTCTGTGAAGCTCGTATTTCTGTCGAGCGCAGAGGCGGCGCAAGGGGGACCGTCGGTCCAATGTGTCGCCGGTGAGCATGCCTACATTCACGACAACGACTACCATATTTGCGTAAAGAACTATCGGTTCCTGCCGGCGCCCTCGCGTCCGCCGAGCGCGACGTCTGAGCGCCAGCAGCGCAGAACTGTCCAAAGTGGTGCTGACGGCAGCTCGGTGAACACGTGCGACAGGCCGAGGACCTGGGACGTGGACGTCGTGAGGAACACCGTTCCTCCGTCGGCCCGGCCGGCGGGAGCGAAGCCGGGCACGGCGGGGCGGTGGGTGTTCGCGACGTGCGCGGGGAAAAACGAGGCGCTGGCGGCGGAGGGTGGCTCCTGGGTGTGGACCGGGCCGATGGGTGCGGCCGCTGGGGCTCCGGCTCCGCCGCTGCCCGATCCGGGAGTGCTGGCGCAGGAGGCGTTTGAGGATCTGCGCCCGTCGGCGCCGGTTATCGACTATCGGCCGCGGTTTCACCCGCAGGCACCGGAGTCGACTCTGGTGGGCCTGCGGACGTTCCTGTGGGCGGACCGCGGCTCGTTGCAGCCGGCGAGCCGGCGGGCGAGCGCCGGGCCTAACTGGGCAGAGGTGACCGCTTCCGTGCAGTCGGTGTCGTTCGAGCCGGGAGACGGCTCAGCTCCGGCGGTCTGTCCGAACGGCGGCACCCCGTACAACCCGGCGCTTTCAGACGAACAGCAGACGGCGGACTGCTGGCATGTGTTCACCAGGCCGTCCTCCAACGGGCCGTTCCAGTTGCGCGCGACGGTGACGTGGGCCGCGACATGGACCGGATCCGGGGGAACGGGCGGCGTCCTGCCCATGGTGTCGACGACAACGGTTCTCGGCGTGACCGTTCAGGAACTCCAGGTCGTGAACCGGGCGGCGGGGCGACCTTGATGATCAATCCAGCCGTCTTTCTCCTCGCGCTTCTGCTCGGGGCCGGGCTGTTGCTGGTCGGGCGGGCACTGGTACGTCCGTCGACGCCGGACCTGTCGATCCTGCTGCGCCCGTCCACACCGGCTTCACCCACACTTCCGGGGTCCGCATCGGGCTGGGAGATGCGGGTGGGGCGGTGGCTCGCGCCGCGCATGCTGCATCCCCGCCTACGTCTGCTGGTACGTCCGCCTCTGGACGATCTGAAGGTGCTGGGTCGGCCGGTGGAGCTCTGGCTCACCCAGAAGATCGTCCTCGCGGTGATCGGCCTGGCCGCACCGACGCTGGTCACTGCGGCGGCAGGTCTTGTCGGCCTGAGTCTGCCGATCGCCATACCGCTCGTTGTGGCGCTCGCGGCGGGGGTGATGCTGTTCCTGCTGCCCGACTGGGTGGTGCGCGACGCCGCCACCGATGCCAGGCGCGAGTTCCGGCACGCGGCGGCGATCTACATCGGCTGGGTGGCGCAGGCCCGATCCGCCGCGGGCGGGCCGGCCGAGAGCCTGGAGCGGGCCGCGGTGGTGGGCCAGGGATGGGCGCTGACCCTGATCAACCGGGCCCTCGTCCGGGCCCGCTACGGAACCCAGTCTCCGTGGGAGGTCCTCGCCGCCCTCGGGCGGGACTACCAGGTCTCCCAGCTGACCGATCTCGGCGGAATCATGAGTACCGCCGGTGCCGGGGCGTCCGTCTACGACACTCTCGTGTCCAAACAGCAGGCCCTGCTCGCCGCCGAGCTCACCGAGGAGAAGGCGCGCGCCAACGAGCGCAGCGAACGGATGGACTTCCCTGTCGTCGTTCTTCTGATCACCTTTGTGCTACTCCTCGGTTATCCGCTTCTGGCCAACATCCGATGACCGCCCCGCCACGGACCCGAAACGCCTTCGTCGGCAAAAGGAAAGGACATCCATCCCATGTTCTCCGTACTACGGACATCCGCCTCCGCCGCAATTCGCCGGCCCACCGGATGGCTGTTGGCCCAGCTGCTCTTCCTGGCCGTGACGGTGTCCGCGCTGCGGGCGCGGCTGGCGGCCCAGGACGACGCCGGCCTGTCGACGCCGGAGAAGGCGGCGCTGACCGTGCTCGGACTCGGGCTCTCCGGCGTTCTCGCCGCCGCCTCCTACTCCTACGTGCGCGGGAAGGTGGGCCAGTTCAAGTAGAGCCGGCCACGTTCCCGGACGACGCCGGGATGCTGACGCCGGAGGCCGCGGCGCTGCTCCCGGTCGTCCTCCTGCTCATCATGACGATCTTCCAGGGGGTCGCCTACTACCAGGCGCAGGAGTACGCCCAGGCCGCGGCCGCCGAAGGGGCGCGGGCGGCTCGCCTCTACGACGGCAGCGCCGCCGGTGGCGAACAGGAGGCACGTCAGCTGCTGGCCCAGACCGGCGGTCAGTGGCTGCTGTCCGGCGCCGCCGTGACCGCTCGCCGCACAGCCGAGACCGCCCAGGTCACTGTTGACGGGACCGCGCCCAGGCTGCTCCCGTTCGTGACGCTGCACATTCATCGTGCGGTCCAAGGGCCCGTCGAACGGTTCGTTCCGGATACCGCTCCGTGATGCCGCTGCGCCGGGGGAGCGAGCGGCCGGTGGATCGGGGCTACGCGTCGGTCGAGCTGGCGGCACTGATCCCCGTCATCGGCCTGCTGATCGTCGCGCTCATCGCCGCGGGGCGATATGGCGTGGCCCGCGAGCAGGTGCAGCAGGCTGCCAGGGAGGCGGCCCGCGCGGCCGCCCTGGCCCGCAGCCCCGCCGCCGCGGAGACCGCCGCCCGCGCGGCGGCGGCCGGCAGCCTCGCCGACTCCACCTGGTCATGCCCCCACTTCACGCTGACCCTCGATGCCGCCGGGCTGACCGTCCCCGTCGGCCAGCCCGGCCAGGTTCGGGTCACGATCGCCTGCCAGGTTCCGCTCCAGGACCTCGCCGGCCTGCCGCTGCCCGGTCAGGACACCCTCAGCGCGTCGTTCAGCGCACCCGTCGACCAGTTCCGCGGACGGTGATCAGGATGGTTCGACGGAGTCGGCCGGTGGGCCCACCGGCCCGGGGCGGCTGTCGCGATGACGGCGGCTATGTGGCGGTGATGTTCGCCGGGATCGTCGTCGCGATCATGACGTCGATCGGCCTGCTGGTGGACGGATCGATCGCCCTGGCCGCCCATCGGCAGGCGAACAACGAGGCCGAGCAGGCCGCCCGGGCCGCCGCGCAGGCCATCGACGTTCGCGGCTTCACGTCCGGGCAGGCCCTCGCGATCGACCCGGACGCCGCCCGGCGGGCGGCCGCCGCCTACCTCGCCGGCACCGGTGACCGCTACACCATCGAGGTCACCGGACCGCGCGAGATCACCGTCACCGTCACCGTCACCACGAAGACGCGGTTCCTCGGAATGGTCGGCGTGGGAACCGTGACCGCGACCGGGACCGGACGATCCCTTCAGGTGGTGGGCACCCGATGAAGGGTGGGAGACCGCCGTGTCGAGCGATTGCCGCCTTGGCCGCGCGCACCACGGTCACGGTGCTCGTTCTGGAAGCCGAATGTCGGTGACTTCCGTTCCGTTCATCGTGGGCACGGCCCTGCTCAGCGGCAGCGTCGTAGCTGCCGGGGCGCCTGCGGCGTGGCGTGTTCCGCGCCGCCGGCCCGTGGTCGACGCCGAGCGGGCATCCGGCGTCTCGCCGGGCCGCGTCACTGGCAGGGAGCTGATCGCGATCTTCGCGGCGGCGTCGGCAGGCGGGGCGGCCGTCGCCACCCGGATCGGGTGGCATCCGGCCCTGGCCGGATTGTTGGTCGCTGTTCAGGGCGGCGTCTGGCTCGCGGTGGTGGACCTGCGGGTCCAGCGCCTGCCGGTGGCGGCGGTGGGCGCGATCACGGCGATGACCGCAATCCTTCTCGGGCTGGCCGCCTACCTGCAGGAGGAGACCGCGCGGCTGCTGCCTGTACTCGGCGGCGCAGCGGCGATGCGGCTTGTTTACCGCGTGAACCAGGCTTCCATTGGCGGGATGGGCGCCGGGGATCTGCGCCTGGCGTATCTGCTGGGCGGGATCGGTGGATGGGCTGGCTGGTGGGGCTGGATGGCGGCGGCGGTGGTGCCGTTCGTGCTGTCCGCTCTCGGTGGCGGGCTGATGCTCCTGCTCGGTCGTCGGCGGGGAGGCGAGCCGGTGCCGTTCGGTCCGGCAGTCGCCCTGGGCATGGTCGTCGCGGTTCTCCTTGTTTCTCGATAGCGATCCTCGATGACTGCCCGCGGTGCGGCAAGGCGAGTCCAGGGAACTGGGTACGCCATGAAAGGGGAAGGGATGGGAATGCGTCACAGCAGGTCACGGTTGCGGTTGTGGTTCCCCAGCGGTTCTGGCCGCGATGCGGAACGGCGGGGAGGCGGCGCGAGGGATTCGCGGGGCGCGGCGACGAGCTTCTCACTGCTCGTCGCAGTCCTGCTGATGGTCGCCGGCTGCTCGTCGGACGGCGGTGGCACTGCACTGGCGCCTTCCCCGTCGGTGCCTGCGCAGCGGCAGGTGGAGTCACCGCGACCGTCGTCGACGCCGTCCCCGGGAACCGCCATGTTCGCTACTAGCGGAGACCCGGTGATAGATACGTACGTGCGCTTCTGGACGGGATTCATCGATGCCCAGGCGGAGAGCAACAGGAACTTGCCGGCTGTGGCGCAGAACAGCACCGGACAGGCTTTGTCCTGGGCCCAGGATGCGGTCGACGCCTACGACGCGAACGGGTGGGGGCGGCATATCATTCCCGGCTACAGAATTGACCCCAGAGTCGTGGACAGGTCCGCCGAAAGCGCGCGGATCGTAGATCCACAGAACTGGGATCTGTGGCCATTGGAGGTCGTTGAAACCGGTAAGGTTGTTCCGGGATCCACCGGACCGAAGTGCATTACCGCCGGATTCATCCGGCGTGACGGAGTCTGGCTGGTCAGCACTCTTACGTTCGCGCAGAGTAGTTGCTGATGCGTCTTCGAGGGGTGCTGGTGATCGCCATCCTCGCTGCGGCAGCGACCGCGGTCCTGGCGGCTGGCAGCTCTCCGGGGGCCTCCGCTGCGGCGACTGGCGTTACCTGTCCGAATGGCAGAACCGCGATACTGGGGCCCGGGGGATATGTGGTGTGCGCGGACACGCGGAAACCCGGGCCGGGCGCCGGGGCATCTCCGCGGCGTGCTGTTCCTCCGGCCCGGGGGGCGACGGTCCCGTCCGAGCGCGTGATGCCGCCCACTCCGCACTGCACGTTCTACAACAACGATCCCGTCCATGGCACGGGTCCACCGAGCGGCGCGCCGGCGGAGGCGAGATCCGGTTCGACCGGTGAATGGCGGTTCCGGATCTGCGCGGAGGCTGATCCGGGGCCAACCGGGGGTGGTGGCTGGCTTTGGACAGGTCCCGTAGGCGCAGCCGGGGGCGTTGCGACGGATCCGGGGGTTCTGGCCCAGGAGGCTTTTGGCCAGCTGCACCCTCCGAATCCGACTGTGGATTTTCGGCCGCGCTTTCATTCGGGTGGCCCGGAGGCGACTCTGGTGGGGGTTCGGACTTTTCTGTGGGTTGACCACGGTGGTCGCAGGGCGATGACGAGAAGGGCGGAGGCCGGCGCGAACTGGGCCGAGGTGACCGCCGAGGTGAAATCGGTGGTGTTCGATCCCGGTGACGGCTCCGCCCCGGTGACGTGTGCGAACGGCGGCACCCCCTACGATTCTCGCCTTGCGCCTGAACAGCAGGAAGACGATTGCTGGCACGTGTACAGCCATCCGTCGTCGCGGGGCTCGTTTCGTCTGCGGGCGACGGTGACCTGGTCGGCGACGTGGACCGGGTCCGGAGAGACCGGCGGTGTGCTGCCAGAACTAACGGTCACGGCGAATGCCGCGGTACCCGTCCAGGAGGTCCAGACGGTCAACGGATCCGGGGTGCCGAGCCACCGTGCCGGCTGAACCGTGGATCTGCAGGTGACGCACATGACCGGAAGACGTTGACGACAGGGAGACCACCGTGGCCGCCGTTCCTCCTTCTCCGCCTCGTTCGACACGTCGATCCCGGGTTTGCGTGAGCCTGCTCGGCGTGGTGCTTCTGGGTGGTGTGCTCGTCGCGGGGTGCTCCGCGTCGGGCGCGGAATCTCCGCCAGCGACGTCTCCAGGCACCGGACCGACGGCATCGGCGAACTCCTCCACCGTGCGGCCGTCGCCGGAGCGGACGAGCACGGGTGACGTGGTGAACGACGGCTATGTGCTGTTCTGGCAGGCTTTCATCAACGCGCAGACGAACTGGGATCCGAATTTGCCGGAGTTGGCGCGGCACGCCTCCGGACAGGCCCTCTCCTATGCGCGTGAGTCCGTGACGGCGGCCCGGACCGAGGGCTGGGTGCGCGTCGTCAGGGACGGATTCCAGATCAACTCCCGAGTGGTCCGACGTCAGGGGGACACGGCGCGGGTGAGTGATGTTCAGGACTGGTCGAAATGGCCGCTGCTCGTGGGCAACTCCGATGAGGTCGTGCCCGGCTCCACCCCTCGTCAGTGCATCACCGCGGGGATGGTCCTGCGCGGCGGCACCTGGGTCGTGGACACTCTGACCTTCGCCCCGAACACGTGCTGACCGTGCGACGTCAGGTGTGGTCGGCGGTCCTGGTGGCGGCCGTCCTCGCCGTCGGGTTGGCCGCCGCGCCGCCGCCCGCCCGAGCCAGCACAACATGCTCGGACGGCCAGCGCGCGGTTAGCGGTCCCAACGGTTTTGACATCTGCGTCAACCGCCGTAGAACGGTGCCGGTGACACCGGCCGCCTCGTCCGCCCCGGTGCGCCCCACATCGTCCGGGGAACAGGGACCAGCAGAGGACAGCTGCCCCATCACGAGCGTCGCGAGTGCCGATGTGTTCTCCGGCACCGAACCGCCCAGCGGGCCGCCGCCCGGGGCGGCTCCCACTGGCCGATGGAACTACCTGATCTGCGGGGAGAACGCCAACCCCGGAGTGGGCGCGGCCGCGGTCGTGGGTGCATGGGTGTGGACGACGGCGGCCCAGCAGGTCGTGACCGATCCTCGGCAACTCGCCCAGCAGGCCTACGACGAGCTGCGTCCACCCACTCCCCTCGTGGACTTCCGCCCCCGCTATCACGCCGGGCAACCGGAGGCGACGTTGGTGGGCCTACGGACGTATGTCTGGGTGACGGAGGCGTCGTTGCGGACCGCCAGCAAGCGGGTGGCGATCGGAGCGACGTGGGCGCAGGTCACCGATATGGTGCGGTCGGTGACGTTCGATCCGGGAGACGGTTCGGCGCCGGTGGTGTGCCCGGACGGGGGCGTCCCCTACGACCCCGCGGCGGCGCCCGACCAGCAGGTCGCGAGTTGCTGGCATGTCTATACACGACCGGGCTCGTACTCGATGCGCGTGTCGGTGACATGGGCAGCGGTCTGGACCGGGTCCGGCGGCACGGGAGGGACGCTGCCCGCCCTCATCGTCACCGGGAACGTCGCGGTCCCCGTCGAGGAGGTCCAGAGCGTCAATGGTGCTGTCACGTCGGGCGACCGAACGGGCTGACGCACCACCGGGCGGATCGCTCCGGCCACCTGACCCGCTCATCATGGTGGCACACATGATCGAAAGACGTTGACGACAGGGAGGCCGTCGTGGCCGCTGTTCCTCCATCTCCGCGTCGGCCGACGCGTCAGTCAGTTCCCCTAGCCGTTCGCGACGTTGGCGCCCGCCGTCGGAGGAGGCCAGGTCGGCTGGCAATTGGCTTCGCGGCACTGGTCGGACTGCTGATCCCGCTCGTCGTCTTTCCCGCTGTCGCCTGGCACTATCTCGGCTCCCCGATTCCGGGTTCCCTGCCGTCCTCCACGGAGGTGGGCCACCGTCTGCTCAGCCCTGACGACGGCACCGTCGTGCTGGGCGCTGTCCGGGTGCTGTTCTGGCTGGGCTGGCTGGTCTTCGCGGGGTGCGCGCTGCTCGACGTCATGGCACAGGCGCGGCGTCGTCCCACTGTGCGTCTGCCTGGCCTTGGCTGGATGCAGGCCGCCACCGGGCCGTTGATCGCCACTGTCGCGTTGCTCGTGACCGCGGCCCCCGGCATGGCGGCGGCCGCCGGGCCGGGCAACATCGGTTTGTCCGCGCACCCTGTGACCGTCAGCGCACCGGTCGCAGGCCCGCAGCCCGCGGCCCTGCCTACCGCCTCGATCACGCGGTCGACGGCGCCGGCCGACGATCTGTTCTACCCGGTGCGGGACGGGGACTCGTTGTGGGCGATCGCTGGCCGCCACCTGCCCGCCACCGCGTCCTGCCCGGATCCGCACCTGCGCTGGCAGGAGATCTTTCAGCTCAACCGGTCGGAGCTCGTCCACCCAGACGGCCGATCGTTCGCTGACCCCGACCTCATCAACCCGGGCTGGAAGCTGCGCATGCCGGCGGACGCGACGGGTCTGGCCAGCCAGCCGAGTGCCGCACCGTCCGGCACGTCACCGCCCTCCACCCCGGCGCCATCTCCGCCCTCTCCGGGCGACGCCGCTCCTGGTCTGATCGCGCCATCCCCATCTGCCACCCCTGCCCCGCAGGCCCCCGCCCCGCAGGCCCCCGCCCCGCAGGCCCCGACCGCGCAGCCTGCCGTTCCGGGATCGGCTAGCCCACGTTCCGCCGGCCAGGGCCCGACCGCACTTCCCACGGCACCCTGGGGTCCGTCGACGACGACCGTCGGCCCGTCGGGGATCCCCGTCGCGCCCCCAATGGCCACACCGCCGACGACGATGCCACCAGCTCCGATCACCTCGCCGCCGATCACTGCTCCGGGCCAGTCCTCCGCGCCGGCCACCGGCCGGACCGACGGTTCCGGTGACGGTCTGGCGCAACCGACCCCGTCCGCCGGCGGATCATCCGCCCCGGCAGCCGCTCCGGTGGGGCCCGAGGCGAATACCCCCGACGAGACGCACCAGGCGCCCGCGTACCGACTACCGCTGGAACTGCTCGGCGCCGGCCTGACCGCGGCCGGGTTGATCTGGATGCTGCGCCGCCTGCGGCTGCGCCGGCAACTCACCGCCGACCTTGGCGACGTCCCGCCGCTGCCGTCGCGGGAGGCCGCGGCGGCCGAGGTCGCCGCGACCGCTGGGGCGGACCTGGACGGCGCCCAGTTCCTCCACCTGGCCCTGCTCGCTCTTGCCGCGGCCGCCGAACGCGACGGTTACGACCTGCCCGACCTTTATCTGGCCCGGCTGACAGGCGACGCGCTCGACCTGACCTTCGCGACCCCGCCGTCCATGCCCCCGCCTGCGCCGTATGCGCGGATCGACGAAGTCTGCTGGCGCCTCGGTCGTACTGTCGGCCACAGTGTGCTCGACCCCGACGGCAACCTCGCCGAGACGGTGATCGCTCCTTACCCTGGTCTGACCCTCCTCGGCTACACCGCGGCCGTCAGCTCCGAGCGCACGGCCGTGCTCGTCGACCTGGAGCAGGTGCGTTCGGCGAGCGTGCTGGGCCCTGACCACCGGGTCGCGGACGTTCTGCGTTTCGCCGCGCTAGGGCTCGGCACCAGCGGGTGGGCCACCTGCCTGCGCCTGACCCTCGCCGGCTTCGAGGAGAACCTCCCGGCCGGCGACGCGGTGCGGGTCCGGACCGATGCGGAGCTCGCGATGACGCTGGCTGTGCTCGACGCCCAGGCCACCAGCCAGCAGGCCCGGCTCGACAACGGAGCGCCGTCGATCCTGGCCGCACGACTCCACGGGGCCGGGCCCGACCCCCAGCTTCTCCTGCTGGCCGAGGCACCCGACGACCCGGAACTCGCCGACCGTCTCGACGCACTGGCCCGGCCTGGCCCCCGCGTGGGCATCGGCATCCTCGCCGCCGTGGCCCTGCCCGACCCCGGCATGGTCATCACCGTCGACGACGACGGGTTGCTGCACATCGCCGACGAGCCCGCGCCGGTGGCCGGAAGTCTCGGCCTGGCGGCGTTCTCGGCCGTCGCCGAGGCGATCAACACGGCCACGGCGGCGTGCGTCCCGAAACGGACCATCACGGAGTCCCAGCACACCGGCCCCTACGACACCGACCCCTACGACACCGACCCCTACGACACCGACCCCTACGACACCGAGCCGCACGACACCGAGCCGCACGACACCGAGCCGCACGACACCGCCTCCGACAGAGCGGGACACACCGTCCTCACTCCCGATCCGGCGCCCATGTGGCATCCGGAGTTCGTCGAGTCGGTCGAGTCGTGGGAGCAGGCCGAGTCGCCCCCGGAGTTCGCGCAGCCGGACCCGGAAGGCGAGGACGAGGACGAGGACGAGGACGCGGCTGCGGACGCCCGGGACGCGGAACCGGCGAGCGACGAGTCGTTCGGGGCGTCCGAGTGGATCGGGGCGCCCTTCGAGGCGTGGACATCGCTTCCGGAGCCGCCAGGTCCGGCCGCCATGCCATCCGACCGCCCGGTGCTACCGCCCACCGAGGCATCAAAGCCCACGCCTACCGAGGCCGTGCTGTCTCCGCCTGCCGAACAGGCCGCGGCAGGCCCCGTCCCGGCGCCGCCCGTGCTCATCCGTCTCATGGGCGCGGTGGCGGTCGACGGTTCCGGCCGGGCGCCCACCAGCAGGTCGCACCTGCGTACCGCCACCGAGATCCTGGCCTATCTCGCGCTGCACGAGGGCGCCGCGCAGCGCCAAGACCTGATCGACGCGCTGTGGCCGGCGGGTCGGATCGATGCTGCCGGCCGGGAGCTGCCACAGCCGACCCGCAAGACGCAGTTTGCGCACGTCTCCCGCGCGCGGGCCCTCGCCGGCACCGACAGCGGTGGCAACCCGCGCCTCGCCGACGCCGACCCGGGGGAGCCGCTGCGGCTGTCCCGCGAGGCGATCACCGACTACCAGCTGTTCTGCCAGAACCGCGACGCCGTCTGGGACCGCGCCGGCGACGATCTCATCGCCGGCCTGCAGTCCGCCCTCGACCTCGTCCGCGGTCCGCTGCCGAAGCCGGAGACCCGCCATGGTGTGCAGGGCGGCTGGCTGTGGCTGTCCACCACCTCCGCCTACCATCATCTGCCGCCGACCGCGATCGAGGCCGCGGTCCGCCTCGCCGAGGCCTACCTGCATGCCGGCGACGCGGTGCGGGCCCGCGACGCCGTGGTGAAGCTGCTCCAGTTCTCCGAGCCGGAATTCGTCTTCGACGAGCGGCTGTGGCAACTGCGCCTGCTCGCCGACTTCCGGACCGGCGGCGACGAGGCGGCCTGGGCGACCGTCGGACTGCTCGAGTCCATGCTGCGCGACCGGGCCCGCTACATGGACGACGAGGAGTTCGGCGAGATGAGCCCCGAACTGGCCGAGTTCATCGCCGAACTCCTCGACACCCGCCCCGCCACCGCCAGCAGCCTCTGACCAGGCACTATGCCGTCGGAATCGAGTAGGCGCGCGGTCGCCGAGAACGACACCCGGGCGACGGAAGCGGATGATCCATAACGTCATTACCAGCAAGTATGGGGACGTCCTTGACGGTGAACTATGAGCGACTAACGCTGAAGACCGACTTTTGGTGGATGCTTTGATTCGAACCCACGTCCCCTCGAATGAAGTCACCGCTTCTGGATATGCGCCTATCTACCACGACACACGTGCGCGCATGGAGCAGGTTTTCGGCGCTCGCAGTGAAAAGCACTGGCCGGCAGGTGAGCAGACTTGTTCGAAGTGCTACAGTGTGACTCCTGCGGTAACGCAGGTACCGAACTCACCGGCGCCGCAAGTGCAGGTCGAGAAAACCTGCCTTCAGCCTGTGATAATGACAGTGGATGCCGGGTACCCGTGCTTGGGTGAGACGCTCGGCTAGGCGCCAGGATCGCGACTGGCGATGCCCGCCATTCTGTCTATTCAGGCCAAGAAGTCTCGCCCGGGTGCCTCCGGGTTGATCGAAAATTCGTGGGAGTAGATTCTCGCCGGTCTTGGACATCGGACTGGCCCGCCGACCCCGTTTACGGCAGTAGCTGAAGCATCTACGGAAGGCAAGGGATGGAGAAAATTGAACCGCCCCGGGTCCCGTAGAGAGCCAGATATTTAGACTCTGGCGACTATATCGGTTTCGTTCTGCAAATAGAAGGGGGATTCAAACTCGGCGGGTGGCATGTTTCCACAGCCACTGTGGATCCGCCGGTTGTTGTACCAGTCGACCCACTCG